>NZ_PYIB01000057.1:0-88577 GCF_009129705.1 Roseobacter sp. TSBP12 | reverse complement strand
GCCACAGGCGAGCATGAGCGTGACCAAAGCCCCGCCCTCGTTCTCACCCTGGCCCAACCTGTGCCGCAGCACCGCGCGAGGGGCACGGTAGCTGCGCAGCATATCGGTGACGACACCCATGGTTAGCCCCGACGCCGGGCAAGCCAGCCCTCAAGACGGTTGAGAATATCGGCACTGATGGCCTCGTCCTCGATCTCGTCAATCGCTTCGGCCAAAAACGCCAGCGTCAAAAGATCGGTGGCCTCGGCATGAGGCACGCCACGCGATTGCAGGTAAAACAGCGCATCCTCATTGATCGCCCCCACAGTCGAGCCATGCGAACAGGCCACATCATCGGCGTAAATCTCAAGCTCAGGCTTGGCAAGGAATTGGCTGTCGTCATCAAGCAAAAGCCCCTGAGAGATTTGATAGCCATCGGTTTTCTGCGCCGCTTGTTTGACCAAAATCTTGCCTTGGAACACGCCTTTGGCGCCGTTGCGCAGCACCTTTTTAAACACCTGACGCGATTCACAGCGCAGGCCCGCATGGGTGATGAACACCGTGTCATCATGCAGGAAATCACCATCCCCCATCGCCGCCCCCGCGACATGGGCCACCGAGTCGTCGCCCACGATGTCGATGAAGACCTCGTTGCGGGTCAAGACGCCGTTGGCAGTCATGGTGAAGGATTTAAACGCCGCATCCGAGCCGACGGAGGCAAAGAGATGAGTCACAGCCCGGCGTTCATGGTCGCGGCCTTGGGCACGGACATGATGGAAGCGCGCGCCATCGGCGACCTCGATTTCCATCACCTTGTTGAACCGCGCCGCCGCCGGACCGTTTTCCAACAGCGTCAGCTCCGCGCCCGCATCGAGTTTGATCACATGGTGCAGGATCGCGTCCGAGCTCTCATCTTTGTGCAGATAAATCAGCGACACCGGGCGGCTCACCGGCCCCGTGGCGCGGATCACGATACCGTCGGTTGCAAAAGCGGTGTTGAGCGTGGCCAACGGCCGATCGACCGGATCTTGGGCACGCTTTTCAAGTGCGCCATACGCGTCTTTGACCCAATGGATGTCGCTGGACAGCGCATCGGTCAGTCGCATGACCTCAAGGTTCTCGCCTTCAAGCGCATCCGAGGCGGCTGCGTCAAACACACCATCGACAAAGACCAGTTTCAACCGCTCAAGTGCGGAGAAAATCGGTGTGTCATCGGAGTGGAACACCGCCGCTTGGGCCGGAGTTTCCGCCGTCAGACTGTCGGGTTTGGTCCAGCGCCAATATTCATCGCGGCCCTGCGGCAAGCCCATGGAGAGCAAGCGGTTCAAAGCGTCCTGACGCAGGTCATTGGCCCAAGGCGCGCCCTGCGGCATCACCATGCCCAAGACCCGCTCGGACGTGGCGTCGAGTTTGCGTTGTTTCATCTCTGCGCGTGTCATCAGGCTTGCTCCTGCTCCGCCAACAAATCGGCATAGCCATTATGTTCGACCTCAAGCGCCAATTCCGGCCCACCGGATTTGATGATGCGGCCTGCGGACATGATGTGAACGACATCGGGTTTGATGTGGTCCAAAAGACGTTGATAGTGGGTGATCACGACGAAAGACCGTTTGCCGTCGCGCAGCGCGTTGACGCCCTCGGAAACCAATTTCATCGCATCCACATCAAGACCGGAATCGGTTTCGTCCAGAATGCAAAGTTTTGGCTCAAGCATCGCCATCTGAAGGATTTCGTTGCGCTTTTTCTCGCCGCCGGAAAAACCGACATTGACCGGACGTTTCAACATATCGGCGTCGATTTTCAACGACTTGGCCTTTTCGCGTACGACTTTGAGAAACTCTGTGGCGGACAATTCATCTTCGCCGCGGGCTTTACGTTGGGCGTTTACGGCGGTGCGCAGGAAGGTCATGTTGCCCACGCCCGGAATTTCGACCGGGTATTGAAAAGCCAAAAACAGACCGGCAGCCGCGCGTTCTTCCGGCTCCATGTCCAGCAGGTTTTGCCCGTTCAAAAGTGCCTCACCTTCGGTGACCTCATAGCCATCGCGCCCCGCAAGCACATAGGAGGTGGTCGATTTGCCCGAGCCATTCGGCCCCATGATGGCATGCACTTCGCCTTCGCCGACCGTCAGGTTGACGCCTTTGAGAATTTGTTTGTCTTCTTCTTCAAGTTTGACGTGGAGGTTTTTGATTTCCAACATTTTATTGTCCTTTCACGAGGAATGACCCGCGCGCGGCAGAACCGCGGCAGGCACCAGTGTTTTATATGTGCGTTGTTGTGGTTTACCCCCCGAGCGCATCACAGAAGAGCACGCTTTGGGGAGGAATTGAGAGGCGGCTTTTACAGGCCGACGTAGCGCAGATAGAGCAGTAAAAACAGCCCGAGCGCTGCGGTTTGCATCAGCCCCGATTTGAGGCCCGCGCGCATCAAAACCCG
The DNA here is from genome assembly GCF_009129705.1 of Roseobacter sp. TSBP12. NCBI lineage: Bacteria > Pseudomonadati > Pseudomonadota > Alphaproteobacteria > Rhodobacterales > Roseobacteraceae > Roseobacter > Roseobacter sp. TSBP12. The sequence goes on along the minus strand of NZ_PYIB01000057.1, from coordinate 86,162 downwards.
CACCGAGGGACGGTCCGGGTCTGGCCGCGCCAGATGGGTGACACCAGAGACTTTTGCGCCCTTGGGCGTGTCTACGTCTTGCAGTCCGGTGTACACCGTCGAAAACGTATTGGGTCCGCCCCGTTCGATCCGACTGATCCGTGAGGCGAATTGCGCGTGCTGTGCATGCTGCATCTGATCCCTGCCCTTTTTTGTCTGCCTGCTTGTTGTAAGCCTCAGATTGGTTCGGGAATTGGATCAGATCATGGCATTCCTGCGGTAATCCTGCGCCTTTTGCGGCGGACGCAGGGTCATCTTGACAGGGTTCTCCGCAGTGGGTTTCCCCGACTAGATTTTGTAGCTTTGTCCACGGAAATTGAGCGTACCGGGTTCGGTGGTTTGCATCACATGCTCGACCCATTGCGTCGAGAACAGCCGCGCAAACATGTCCGGCATGTGATGGACGACATTGTGCATCGTCGCCATCGCCAAAAGAATCCCAGCACACTGTGCGCCCATCCGTTTGACCGCCGACAAAGACACCGCCTCGCGCAAAACAAAGGCGATCACGATGGCGAAAATCACGTCGAGCGCCAAATCGAAATCCGCGTTGGGGGTCACTGTGCCAGAGATTTGGCCGGAAATTTGATAGCGTAGCGCGCGCGCGATCACTGCCGCCATCCCGCCCATACCAAAGGCAATCACATAGGAGATCACTTGCGTGGCCATCAGCCGTGGCTCGCCCATCGGACGGCCGTGAACGCCCAGATTTTTGTGCCGTTGAAGCATCTGCGTCAGACGGTGATTGCGGCCAACATTTTGCGATTGCGCTGGCCCGATCATACTCACCCCGTTTTGCGGCGCGCGTGCGACACGGCCCAAACGATTGAGAAACTCCTGATGCTGATACGTCATAACCAAACCCTTCGATACGCCCCATACGCGTTCCGTTTACCACGCTAAAATGGCGAAATTCGGGCATATCCTGCGAAGCCGGAAACACTGTGTTTCGAAAAACATCGCTATGGTCACGCGCATACATCACAGTTTCACCTGAAAGGTTTTCAGCAGGGTATAAAGTTGGGCGGCGGGCAGCGTGTTGATCGGCTCAAGATCAAACTGCGCCATCCGGCCATGCAGGGCTGTGATCGTGGCAAAGTCCAAAATGGCACTGTATTTCTCTTCGCGCCCGACATAATCGTCCAAAAGCACGGTGGTCGGCTTTTGGATCGACGTCAGCGTGGCCAAGAAACACCCGGCCCGGAACCGTCCGTCGATCAGCACCAAATCCGGCGCAATCAAATCGTCGCGCTGCCACACACCGAAACAATAATCCGGGTAGCGGTGCCATTTGGCGTTGTTTTTCGGCCAGCTCCAATCGCCGGTGGGACCGATGTCGGCATAGATCAAATTCACCTCGGCCTTGGGCGGGTGCGCCGCAAAATGCGCCTGCATCGCGCCGTGCCAGTCCTTTGATCCCTCGACCGAATAGATCACCTTGCCGGGCTGCGCCGCCGCATAGGCGGTTGAGCCGCCGGAGCCGTATTCAAGGATCACGCCCGCCTGATCATATTGCCCACAGACAAAGCTCATGACCTCCAAAGGAAAGGTCAGCTCTGGCCCTTTTGGGTCAAATACATATGTCGGCGTGCTGCTCATCTCAGCCCTTGAACGTGATCAAACGGATCAGTGTCATCGCCGCAAAGGCCAGCATCGAAGCGAGAAAGGCGGTGGCATAGACGCTGTCTTTGTAAAGCCCCTTGGTGCCCGCACGTTTGGCGCGCACGGACAGGCCGATGATCGCCCCGATAAAGACACCGACGGCCACGCCGAGGCTTTGCTTGGCAAAGAGAGGAAGGAGTTCAAGGTGCATATCAGGTCCTATTCGAAAGAACGTGGAGGATGTGAGCGGGGAGGCGCGGCGTCATTTCTGGGACCGTTTCGCAAGGATCAGGCCAATAATCCGCCCAATCCCCCAATAGACGGCGGCGAAAAACACCATCGGCGTGAGAATTTCGGCGCGCGGCCAATCAAAGACCAACACCATGCCAAGGCCCCACAGGACCGTGGCAATCAGCGTTTGAATCAGAAGCCCGCGCGTCGACATCAGCCTACAGACCCCTCAAGCGAAATCGCCACCAATTGCTGCGCTTCCATGGCGAATTCCATCGGCAGAGCTTGCAACACGTCTTTGCAGAACCCGTTGACGACCAAGGCCACGGCCTCCTCTTCGTCCATGCCGCGTTGACGGCAGTAGAACAGTTGATCGTCATCGACTTTCGAGGTGGTGGCCTCATGTTCGACCCGCGACGAGTTGTTTTTGACCTCGATGTAAGGCACCGTATGAGCGCCACAGTTCGAACCGATCAACAAACTGTCGCATTGGGTGTAATTGCGCGAGTTTTTCGCTTTTGGGTGCATCGTCACCTGACCGCGATAGGTGTTTTGCGCCTTGCCCGCAGAGATGCCTTTCGACACGATCCGGCTCTTGGTGTTTTTGCCAAGGTGGATCATTTTCGTGCCAGTATCAGCCTGCTGCATGTTGTTGGTGATGGCGATGGAATAGAATTCGCCTTGAGAGTCATCGCCGCGCAGGATGCAAGATGGGTATTTCCACGTCACCGCCGAGCCGGTTTCGACCTGTGTCCACATCACTTTCGCCCGATCGCCACGGCAATCAGCACGTTTGGTCACAAAGTTGTAAATCCCGCCCTTGCCGTTCTCATCGCCCGGGAACCAGTTTTGCACGGTGGAATATTTCACCTCGGCGTCGTCCAGAATCACAATCTCGACCACGGCGGCGTGAAGTTGGGCCACGTCGCGTTGTGGTGCTGTGCAGCCTTCGAGGTAGGACACGTAGGAGCCCTTGTCGGCGATGATCAGCGTGCGCTCAAACTGGCCGGTGTTTTCGGCGTTGATGCGGAAATAGGTCGAGAGTTCCATCGGGCAACGGGTGTTTGGCGGGATGTAGACAAAGGACCCGTCCGAGAAGACCGCAGAATTCAAGGTGGCGTAATAGTTGTCCGAGACGGGCACCACGGAGGCCAGATATTTCTGAACCAACTCCGGGTGTTCCTTGATCGCTTCCGAGATCGAACAGAAAATCACCCCGGCTTTTTCAAGCTCTTTTTTAAAGGTCGTGCCGACAGAAACCGAGTCAAACACCGCGTCCACCGCCACTTTGCGCTCGGAATTGGCGCCGTCGGCAGGCACCTCGCCCGCGCCTTCGACACCGGCCAAAATCATCTGTTCTTTCAAAGAGATGCCGAGCTTTTCATAGGTCGCCAAAAGTTTCGGATCGACGTCGTCCAAAGACTTCGGCTTGTCTTCCATGCTTTTCGGGCGGGCGTAATAATACTGATCCTGAAAGTCGATTTCAGGATACTCGACCATGGCCCAATTCGGCTCTTCCATGGTCAGCCAACGACGATAGGCCTCAAGCCGCCAGTCCAGCATCCATTCCGGCTCTTCGTTTTTGGCCGAAATCAAACGCACGATGTCCTCGGACAGACCTTTGGGGGCGTAGTCCATTTCGATATCGGTGTCCCAGCCGTATTTATAGGTGCCAGCCAGCGCCTGAACGGCATCAACAGTGTCCTGTTCCACCCCGTCCTTGACTTGAACCGCGTCTTTAACCTGAACGTCATCCGTCATCGGATCACTCCTTCGTCTGTGCCAAATGGCATGTGCGTCTTATGGGGCTCTCGTGTCGGCCCCTCTTAATATAGGGTTAGGCCGCTCGTTTTTTCCAACGGCCATAGGCGGCAAGCCATGCTGTGGCAAACCGCTCAATCTCTTGTGTTGTCGTCTCGGGGCCGATGGACACGCGCAGCGCGCTCATCGCCTCAGTCTCATCATATCCCATGGCGCGCAGCACCTTTGAGGCTTTGACCTTGCCGCTCGAACAGGCCGATCCGGCACTCACCGCAAACCCCGCCAAATCCATTTGCATCACCTGTGTCTCGCCCTTCCAACCGGGCGTGATCAGGCACATCGTATTGGGCAGGCGCGCGTGCGGTTTGCCAACGAACATCGGCGTGTCAATCTCTTGTGCCAACAGATCTTCCAACAGATCGCGCTTTTGCGCCACCTCGTCCCAAACCCCGTTTGCCAGGGCCTTGGCCGCCGCTTGTGCCGCCGCCCCAAAGCCCGCAATGCCGATCAGGTTTTCCGTGCCCGAGCGACGTCCCATCTCTTGCCCGCCGCCGCGAATGCCCGCCACAACGTCCAACCCCTGACGCAGCACCAAAGCGCCGACACCTTTCGGCCCGCCGATCTTATGGCCCGAGATCAGCGCCATATCGCAGCCGATCCAATTGAACGCCACCGGCAGTTTGCCAAACCCCTGAGTCGCATCGCAAAGTGCCAATCCGTCCGGCAGCTCCTGCACGATGCCGGTCTCTGAATTCGCCAGTTGCAGCGCCGACATCGCAGGTTTCAAACAGATCACCGCACCGTCTGAGGTCACCGGAATCGACCCGCCCGACCAGGATGACACCGCCTCATGTTCCACATCGGCACAGTGCAACCCCCGTCCGGCCATCGCCAAAGCCGCCGCCTCAGTCGCCCCCGAGGTGAACACGATATCCGCGCCATCGGCCCCGAAAGCCTCGGCCACCTGCGCCCGCGCCCGCTCCATCAGGCCTTTGGCCGCACGGCCCTCGGCATGGACCGAAGACGGATTGCCGACCACATCCATCGCCGCCATCATCGCCTTTCGCGCCGCCGCACCAAGCGGTGCCGTTGCGTTGTAATCGAGATATGTGCGGCTCATGATGCCCCCTTGGCCGCGCCACGTTTGCCCGCCCACTTGAGAAGCGCCTTGCGCTGATCTTCGGAGGTGTTGCGCAGCGATCCAATCAGGCGCACCTTGGCCTTCATGCCGGTGAATTCAAGGATCGTGCGCTTCATCCGGTTGGGTCCGGCATTGCGGTTCATAATGCGGTAATACAGTGCGGGCGTGTCCATGGTGGTGATCGCCTCCGCGGTACGGCCTTTGAGGAGCTTGTCCCAAAACGGATCGTTTTCGTGATACTTAAACGCCGTTCCGGGCAAGAATGTGCGTTCAAAAAAGCCCTGCAACAGGGCGGGATGCCCGCCCCACCATGTGGGATAAAACAGGGCAAAATGATCGCACCATTCAATCGCCTCAAACGCGGCTTCAAGATCCGGCTCAAGGGGTTGCACCTGAGCGTACCCATTGTGCAAGATCGGGTCGAATGCCATGTCACGCAGCACAATCCGTCTGATGTCGGCCCCGGCCTCTTGTGCCGCGGTGGCATAGCTGTCCGCCAGCGCAGTACAAAACCGCCCCGCCCCCGGATGCGCATCAAGAATGGCGATACGTGGCATTGCCTTAGTCCTCATCCACAACGGCAAACAGGGTCGGCACCGCCGGACAGGGCCGCAATTCGTTGCGGATCACGTCCGAAAGCCGGGTTTGATGCAAGAACACATAGACATGCGCCGACAGGCCCTCCCACAACCGGTTGGTCATGCTCTGCGCCCGTGACCCGGAGACACCGCCCGAGGCCCCGGCCCCGGTGTGCATCGCCGACACGGTTTCATCCACCGCGCCCATGATGTCAGACACACGAATTTCCGAGGCCGGTCGCGCCAATTTATAACCGCCGCCCGGACCCCGCACCGAAATCACCAAATCGGCCCGGCGCAGCTTGACAAACAGTTGCTCCAGATAGGGCAACGAGATGTCCTGGCGTTTGGAAATCTCCGCCAGCGACAATAGCGCATTGTCCGGCTGCAACGCCAAATCCGCGAGCGCCACCATTGCATAACGTCCTTTGGTCGACAACTTCATGTCAGAGTCCCTCTTGATGCGATCCGAAACCATTTTGGCCCGATCATCGCGGCGTAATCCGCTTCTTAAACGCTCCAAACACCGCATCAATGACGACACGAGCGGTCACAGGGGCCGTTTTGGCGCATTTCCGCGCGTTTCCCCTTCGTAATGAGGCGAAAAACGGCGCAAATACATTGACGTATGCGGCGTGGAGCCTTACCTCCATACCACTCCCGCGCGGTCGCTCACGCAGATTTAGAATGTTTCTAAATTGCCCGAGAGATTTCGTCAACTATAAAGGCAGCGCGGTGGAAAAACGAGAGCAAAAGCGACAGCCCGACAGGGCTCGTTCCGCTCGGGCCCTCCTTGCGCGCCACATAATTCGGTGTGTGCAACGTAAGCTGGCCCGCGGAACGGAACAGGAGACAGGGACCCAATGCCCGAAGTGATTTTTCCCGGCCCAGAAGGCCGGCTTGAAGGCCGCTACCATCCGCAACGCGCTAAAGACGCCCCCATCGCCATCATTCTTCATCCCCATCCGCAATTCGGCGGCACGATGAACAATCGCGTGGTCTATAATCTGCATTATGCCTTCCACCAAATGGGCTTTACCGTTTTGCGGTTTAACTTCCGTGGCGTGGGCCGGTCGCAGGGCGAATATGATCAAGGTGTGGGTGAGTTGTCAGATGCCGCCTCCGCGCTCGATTATCTGCAATCCATGAACCCCAATGCCAAACATTGCTGGGTCGCGGGCTTTAGCTTTGGGGCCTGGATCGGGATGCAGCTTTTGATGCGCCGCCCGGAAATCTCCGGCTTTATCTCGGTCGCCCCGCCCGCCAATATGTATGATTTCTCCTTCCTCGCGCCCTGCCCGGCCTCGGGTCTGGTGATCAACGGCACGGCCGACCGCGTCGCCCCGCCAAAAGACACCCAGTCCCTGGTCGCCAAGTTGCATGAGCAAAAGGGCATTACCATCACCCATGAAGAGGTCGAAGGTGCGGGTCACTTCTTTGAAGATCCGCATATGGAACATATGATCAGCTCGGTCGACGCCTATGTCCGCCGCCGTCTGACCGAAACCAGCCGCTAATCCGCCGCCTTCAGAGGGTCCTACGATGAGCATCATGGAAGATCTGGCCGACGCCTTGGCCAAGGACACAATCGACGCCTTGGATATTGTCGGCACGGACGAACTTATTCAGGATGTGGCCCGCGTCATCGGCGCCTCCTCTGTCACCACACAGGAGGCGTTTTTGACCTCTGCCCGCGTGCGCCTGTCGGAAAAACGGGCGCGCGTTTACCTTGAAAAACGCATTGAAGAGGCGAAAAAGGGACTGGCTGCCTCCGTGCCCCCGCCCAGTGCCGAGGATGACATTGAATATTGACGCCACCCTGCCCGCTTTGCCCGAATTGACGGTGCAAGAGTCCACCCGACTGAATGCCCAATATGCATTTTTGCGGGAGGCGGATCGGCTTAAAACCGTGTTGCGCGCCAATCAATTGATGGATCGCTCGCGGTTTGAAAACTCCGCCGAACATTCCTGGCACGCCGCCCTTTTGGCGCTCCTGTGCGCGCCCATGGCCGGGCCGGATGTTGATATGTCCCGCGCCATCGAAATGCTGATGCTGCATGATATTGTTGAGGTCGATGCGGGCGATCATCCGATCCACATCACCCACAACCCCGCCTCTGTCGCCGCGTTGGAAGAGGCTGCCGCGGATCGCATTTACGGCCTTCTGCCCGAGGATCTGCGCCGCCGCTTTCGCGCCACCTGGGAAGAGTTCGAAGCGATGCAAAGCCCGACCGCGCGCTATGCCAAGGCAATTGATTTCCTCGCCCCCGCGTTACAATCCATCGGCGCGCCGGAACAGCAAGACGACGAACGTCACATCGTCGCGACCAACCTGACCCAAGGCCGCGCCACCAAGACCAAAGACATCCTGCCCGACCTGTTCGAATTCACCCGCGCCGGGTTTTATGGCGCGCCGGTGGACCCCGCCCTCGCCGCCCGCTTTGCCTTTTGGTGTGAGGCGGATCGGCTGAAATCGGTCTACCGCGCCACCCCCATCGCCGATGGCTCGCGCAAGGAAAACACCGGTGAACATTCGTGGCACATCATGCTCTACGCCCTGACGCTTGCGGATCAGGCGCAGGACGGCGTGGACATTGCTCTGGCGCTCAAGATGTTGTTGCTGCACGATATTGTCGAGATTGATGCAGGCGACACGCCGATCCATGGCGCGGTGACGCCCGAGGCGCAAAAGGCACAAGAGGAGGCCGAGATCAAAGCCGCAGACCGCCTGTTTGGCCTGTTGCCACCTGAGCAAGACGCCGAATTCCGCGCCATTTGGGAAGACTTCGAAGCCGCCCAAACCCCGACCGCGATCTTTGCCAAATCCATCGACCGGGTCCAACCCGTGCTGCACAATCTGGCCGATGACGGCGGCTCATGGCGCACCTATGACGTGAAACTGCACCAACTCGATGCCCGCGTCGGCGTCAAAATCGCCAAAGGCTGCCCCAAACTCTGGCCCTACATCCGCAGCCAATGCGAACCCTGGTTCGTGGCGCGGGGGGCGCTTTGAGGAGCATAACTGGGGGATTTCGTGCTGGGTGTGAAGGTCGGACGAAGCGGGCATTGGGGCTTAGGCTTGCCAAGTCCGCCTACGGCCCAAATGGACCATCCACCTGATGGCAGCAGGTGCCAGCTCCCAAGGTTGCCGCTGCTAACCTTCCCGACCAACCGTCTCAGATTCCAGCCCACGTTCGATATGCTCTGCGCATGGATCGATTATGTCGAGGAGAGGAACCCATTTAAAAAATGGACCAGGCTTCACTTCTCGCCTCTTTCCGTCAAACCAAGACTGGCTTTCTTGGTCAAAGGTCCATGAAACATCAATTACAACTTGATTTCCCCAGTGGGATGCCCCGGACCAATACCACAACCAACGGTCTATAGGTTCTGAAGCGACGCCTTTGGAGCTGGGAACATCTTCGTCCTTATTTCTTCTCACTGCATGCTTGGTTGCATTCGACGCCTGTCGGATGAGGCGAAATTTCCATGCATCATCATGTAGGTCATCTTGCAGCCGATCTTTAAATCTCTCTTCGATTTTGCCGCGTTGGGATTGAGTGAGTTTTTGCATATCACGACATTGGAATGCGCAGTGTGACGCGTAGGAATCCAGCGACCAAATGGCGCAAAACCCTTTGTGGAGCGAGTGGGGTTGTTCCCTAAACTCAGTAAGTATCGGCTCAAGAATTTCCGCTTTGAACGTAAGCGCATCAAGCATTCCTGAATTTCCTTTTGAACATAACAGGGGGGACGGTGACAGGTGCCTACACATAGCGGACATTTGTTGAACTTGCAGCATCCGTCAACTTGGCCTCAAACCGGACATTCTGCCCTCCAGAAACCAATCCCTCGCCCCCAACTCCACCTCACGCCCTGTTCGGCGGAATGGCATAGGTCAGTGACGCCTGCGCCAAGACCGCGTCCGAGCCGGGGTTGCGAATTGCAACCTGTCCCACGGCCAAGGTTCTGCCGAGTTTCAACAACCGCGCTTCGCCCAAAAGCGGCAGATCGGCGGCGGGTTTGCGCATGAAATCAATGTGGGCATTGGTGGTCACGGCCAAGGCGACCGGGCCGATTTTGGCGAGGATGGCAAAGTAAAGCGCCACGTCGGCCAGGAGGAACATCGTCGGCCCGGACAGTGTGCCGCCGGGCCGGACATGGCGCGCGTCGGGGGTGAGGCGCAGGGTCACGGCGTCGTCCGTGACGGTCTCGACGCTCAACACATCGCCCACTTCGGTGAACTCCCGCGCCAGAAAGGCCTCCAGCGCGGGTTTGTCCATCACATTCGCCATCAGAAACCGTAAATCCCGGCAAACTTTGCCTCAAGATAGTCCAAAAGCGGCGCTTCGGTCGGCTCAAAGCCACAGGCATGCACGATGGTGTCGCGCGGCTCGCGCAGACCGCCGAACTGTTGCAGATGCTCGGCCAACCACGCGGTCGCGGGCGCGGTGTCGCCTTTGACCAAGGCGCTGTCCAAATCCGGCACGTCGGCGCGCAGAGCTTGGTGCAGACAGCCGGCGTAGACATTGCCCAGCGAATAGGTCGGAAAATAGCCAAACAGGCCCACCGGCCAATGCACATCCTGAAGACAGCCATTTGATATTTTATCGACTTTGACGCCAAAATCCGCCTCAAATCGCGCATCCCATGCTGCGGGCAGATCGGCAATCTCCAAATCGCCACCGATGATCTGACGCTCCAAATCAAAGCGCAAAAGCACATGCAGGTTGTATTGCACCTCGTCGGATTCCGTGCGGATATAGCCCGGCAGGACGCGGTTGACGGCGGCATAGAACCCTTCGGCGCTGTCGATGCCGATGTCGCCAAAGCTGTCGCGCATCTGGCCATAAAGGTATTCGGTAAAGGCACGCGAACGGCCGAGTTGGTTCTCGTAAATCCGCGACTGGCTTTCGTGGACGCCCATAGAGACGCCCTCGCCCAGAGGCGTCAAAAGATAGTCGCCATTGATGTTTTGCTCATAGCACGCGTGGCCGACCTCGTGGATGGTTGAGTAGATCGAATTGAACGGGTCTTCGGGGTTGGTGCGGGTGGTGATGCGCACATCCTGGCCCGACCCCGACGAGAACGGATGCACCGCCTTATCAATCCGTCCGCGCGCGAAATCATAGCCAAAATTCACCGCCAGCGCCGTGGTCAGCGCCATTTGTTTGGCCTCATCAAAGGTCCCGGTGAGACCCTTGGGCTGATCCGCCCCCATGATTTTATCGCGCAGCGCCACCAATCGGGGCCGCAGCGCGCCGAACATGGCGTCCAATTCCGCCCCCGACGAGCCGGGTTCGTAATCTTGGTGCAACGCGTCCCAAAGATCATGATCCGTGCCCTGCTGCAACGCCGCCGCCTCTTCGCGGCGCAGCGCCACGACCTGTTCAAACATCGGGGCGAAATGGGCGAAATCATCGCGGGCGCGGGCCTCGGCCCAGACCCCTTGGGCCATGGACGTGACCTTGGCCAATTCCGCCGCCAAACGCGCCGGAATTTTGACCGCGCGCTCGTAAGACCGGCGGATGTGACGCAACTGCGCCTGAGACACCGCGTCCAAAGAGCTTGGATCAATCGAGGACAGCCAATCGCCCAAACGGGGATCGGATTTGCGGGTATGAAGCACGTTCTCTAGCGCTTCGAACTCCTCACCACGCTGCTCGGCGGCTCCTTTGGGCATCATGGTTTCCTGATCCCAATTCAACCGGCCCATAATGGCGCCAAGCGCACGGGTTTCACGGGTAAAACCCATCAGATCATCAAATGCGGACATGATTAAAGGCCCTCCCGGACCGATTGAGGTTTGGGATAAAAGCTCAGGAACCGGGCGCGCAAAATGGCGACAAACAGCGCCACCGCACCGATCTGATGCGCGATACCAAGGTGCAAAGGTGCGCCGTTGAGAACGGTCACGATGCCCAAGACCAATTGCAAAAACAGCACCGCTGCCATTAGGTTAAACGCCCCTGCCGTGGTGCGATTGGCGGATTTTCGGCCCTTGGACCACAAGACGATGCCGTAGATCACCAATAGATAGCCCATGACACGGTGGACAAATTGCACCAAAGCCGGGTTTTCAAAGAAATTGCGCCAGATCGGCGTGATGTAAAACGGGTCCGGTGGCAAGACCTGCCCGCCCATCAGCGGCCAATCGGTATAGCCTCGGCCCGCATCAATCCCGGCCACCAAAGCGCCCAGAATGATCTGAAGAAAGGCGAAATGCAGCATGCCGGTGGACATGCCAAAAAGCTTTTTATCGGTGGCGCGCCGGGCCTGCATCAAGTCGGGTTCGGTGCGCCCCAACAGGAAAACAAACCACGCGATAAAGCCCAGGATGATAAAGGCCAGCCCCAGATGGGTGGCGAGGCGATAAGAGGCGACATCAAGCCGCGTGCCCTCAAGCCCTGATGAGACCATCCACCAGCCAATCGCGCCCTGAAGCCCGCCCAAAGCGCCGATGAAAATCAGGCGTTTGTGCCATCCGGTCGGCACTTTGCGCGCCAAGGCAAAGCCCGCGTAGCCCAGAAACCAGACCATGCCGATCACCCGGCCAAGCTGACGATGGCCCCATTCCCACCAATAGATGCTCTTGAACTCGGACAGGCTCATGCCCTCGTTTTGCAACTGGTATTCGGGGATTTGTTGGTATTTTTCAAACTCGGCGGTCCAGGCGGCATCCCCCATCGGCGGCACAGCCCCGGTCACGGGTTTCCATTCGGTGATCGAGAGGCCGGAATCGGTCAGCCGGGTCAGCCCGCCGACCGCGATCATCATCATCACCAGCGCGAAAATCACCATGAGCCACGCTCGGATGCCTTTGCGTGCGCCCCGGCCCCGTTTTTCGATCAGCCCGGTTTTCGGGGCGGCTTTTGGTGTGTCATCAGAGGCCACCTCTTCGAAAATGCTGCGTTTTTGCGCCATGGTTTTCCCTTATCTTTGCGTGCACGAAACCTAGGAGCGTGGGCCACGAAGGGCAAGCGGTCTTGGCGAGGAAAATCATCGGGGTTTCTGGATTTTTTACTGAAATCGCGACGGAAAAACCGAGGAGCACCGTAGAATGATCAGATGCCCAAGAGGTGAGACAGGCCGACGGGCATGATAGGAGGTTCCGATGAAACACGGTCGCCATATTCTTTCAACATCCCTTTTGATCGCCGCCATGGTCGCCGCACCCTTTGCCGCAGTGGCTCAAAGTGCGCCGCGCCCGATCCAACAACAGCAGCAATTGAAGGTTCAAATCCAAGATCAGGTTTATGTCCGCAAAGGCGTGACCCTGAACGGACGCGCAGGACCGGGTACGCAGTATCACAAACTGCTGGCGTTGAAGTCTGGCACTCAACTCAAATTGCTCAATCAACAAGGCGGCTGGGCCGAGGTCCAAACCCCGCAAGGTCAAAAGGCTTGGGTCTCGAGCCGGTATTTGATGTGTGACGGCACATGTGGGTTGCACCTTGGCATGCAAACTGGCCCACAAACGGGCATGGGTCCGGGTGCCATGCGCTAAACCCGCCCGAAGAGCACCTAAGAACACCAAAGGCCCCCAATTTGGGGGCCTCTTCGTTGGGCGTTCTTTGCTGTTTACCCGCGCTCTTTCCACCGTTTCATTTGCCGCATCACCCCGTGCAACATCTGCACATCGGCACGCGTCATCGGCATCCGCGACCACAGGTTGCGCAGGTTGAGTTTCATGCTGTGGGCTTTGTCTTCGGGAAAAAAGAACCCGGAGGTCTCAAGAATCTCCTCATAGTGATCCCCGAGTTTTTCAACCTCAAGATGGCCCGCCCAGACCGTTTTGGCCAAATCGACCACTTCGGGGGCGACCTCGGTGGTTTGGCGGCCCCATTCATAGGCGTTGAGCAACACCGCCTGTGCGAGGTTGATCGAGGGAAAATCCGGGTTCACCGGCACGGTGATGATGGCATTGGCCTCCACCACGTCCTCATTTTCCAAACCCGCGCGCTCCGGCCCAAACATCACGCCAACCTTACCGCCGGATGCGGTGATGGCGCGGGCGTGTTCCATGGCGCGTTCGGGGGTCATCACCGGTTTGGTGATGCCGCGCATCCGCGCCGTGGTGGCAAAGACATAATCGCAATCGGCCAGCGCCTCACGCACCGTGCCAAACAGCTCCGCCTCATCCAAAAGCCGCCCCGCGCCCGAGGCCATGGCGACGGCATTGGGGTTAGGCCAGCCATCGCGCGGAGCGACGATGCGCATCCGGTCCAACCCGAAATTCCACATCGCCCGCGCCGCCGCCCCAATGTTTTCGCCCATCTGCGGACGCACAAGGACAAAGGCGGGGGTCGGCCCGCTTTGTGCGGCTTGCGGCGCATCTGACATGGGTGCATCTGACATGGAGGACCTCTAAATCTTGGATTTGGCGCGTGATAAGCGCATTTGCCCCCGCTCGCAAGACTTCCGCCCGCGCAAAGCTTGCGCTATAGGAGGCGAAACCCATTTTCGGAGACCAATATGTCCGACCCCGTCCAAGAGCGCCCGCAAATCTACCTGTTGACCCCGCCCGCCTTTGATCTCGACACCTTCCCGGCGCGTTTGGCCGCGGTGTTGGATACCCATGCGGTGGCCTGTGTGCGTTTGGCTTTGGCGTCCAAGGACGAGGATGTGTTGGGCCGGGCTGCGGATGCCTGTCGCGAAGTCTGTCATGCCCGCGATGTGGCGATCGTGATTGAGGCGCATGTCGCCTTGGCCGAACGTCACGGGTTGGACGGCGTGCATTTGACCGACGGATCGCGTTCCGTGCGCAAGGTCCGCAAGCTGTTGGGCGATGAAGCCATTGTCGGGGCCTTCTGTGGTGCCTCGCGCCATGACGGTTTGAACGCGGGCGAAAGCGGCGCGGATTACATCGCCTTTGGTCCGGTTGGTGACACCGATCTGGGCGACGGGACACAGGCCGAAAAAGACACGTTTCAGTGGTGGTCCGAAGTGGTCGAAGTGCCGGTGGTGGCCGAAGGCGCATTGACGGTTGAGATCGTCAAGGAGTTTGCCAAAATCACCGATTTCTTTGCCATTGGCGAAGAGATTTGGAACACCGAAGACCCGATCAAGAGCTTGGGGGCCTTCATCGCGGCGATGGACGACGGCCTAAGCGCCTAAATAGGCCTCAGGAACAGGCGGTAGCCCCGAACGCACCGCCTCTTCGCACAGGCGCGCCATCTCTTTGCGGTCTTTCACGTCTTTGACCGCAATCGGCGCGTGGAACATGACCTCGACCCGGCCTTGTGGCGAGGCTTTGAGCACCTGCACCAGTGAGGGGCCAAATTCCATATCGCCCCACCAGCCATAAAACCGCACATCTTGGCCCTCGGGCGCAATATAGCGGGCGGTGACGGGCTGAATCCAAACCTCATCACGCAGTTCAGGCGTAAAAAACGCCGCAAACAGCGTCGGCTTGAACGGCAAGACCCGCAGGCTGTCGCTCGACGTGCCCTCGGGGAAAAACAGAAGCTTATGCCCCATATGCAGCCGCTCTTCGAAGATCTGTTTTTGCAGCGCCGCCTCTGTGCGGTCGCGGTTGATAAACACCGTGCCCGTGGCCTTGGCCATGGTGCCGATGCCGGGCCAATTGGCCACTTCTGCCTTGGAGACAAAGAAAATCCGCTGCACCGCGTTGAGCACGAAAATATCAAGCCAAGTGGAATGATTGGCAACCACAGCGCCATGGTGGCGCATCGGCGTGCCGCGCACCGTCAAAGAGAGGCCCATCAGGCGCAGCGCCGTGCGTGACACGAAACGGGGGAATTGCGAGGACCACGGGCGGCGTTTGCCCTTGATCAGGCGCTCCACGCCGCGTGTGGCCAGCATCAGGACCATACAGATCGTGATCAGGCCAATCACCGGCGCGCCACGGCGCACCATCCGCCACGTTCCGCCCTGAACGGTCGCAGGCTTGGACGGCGGAATGCGGCTATCCCAAAGTGGCGCACTCACCCGCTGAGGCCCTTGGTGTACATCTCGCGTTGGCGTGGTGAAATTTCGGCGACATCCAGGATCAACAACACATCCACCGTGTCAAAGGCCAGATCGACATAGGCGCCCTCGCCGACTTTGCCGCCCATGCGCAGATAGGCTTTGATCAGCGGCGGGATCGCCAACATCGCGCGTTTGCGGTCGATCTGATCTTCGGGCACCAAATCCATCGTCTGAAAATGGGCGTCCACCGTGCGCGCGCGCAACTCAGACGGGGCCAGATGGCGGTGATGCAACAGAGACAGAGATTCGGCATGGCGCGCCACATCGGCATCAAAGAAAGAGGCCGTGCCAAACAGCACATCAAACCCTTCTTCGATCACATATTTCGCCAAGCCGGCCCACATGTGAAACAGCGCCGTGCCGCCGCGATACTCCTTGGCCACGCAGGAGCGCCCCAGTTCCAAAAGCCGCTTTCCCGTGACTTTCAACGGGGACAGATCATATTCGTCTTCGGAGTAAAACCGACCCAAAAGCGCCGCCTTTTCCCCGGACAAAAGCCGATACACCGCCACGCATTGCTCCAACGGATCGTCAGAACGGGTCACGTCGATCAACATCAAGTGGTCATAATCGGGATCAAACCGGTCGGCCTCAAGCATGGCCACATGGTCCACCATCGGCCCGTTTGAACCAAGCTCTTCGACAAATACGCGATAGCGCAGGCGTTGCGCTGCGCGTAGATCCGCCTCATTTCGGGCAAATCTCAATTGAAATCGCGGCTTTTGGGCGCTCATACGGGGGGGTGATCCTGCTCTCATCGGTGGACGGGTTTTAGGGTTTTGTTGGTTTCAATGCAACAGACGAGCGAAACAGGCGAAAAATCACTCTCTCTAAGGTTGATTAAACCTCAAGTCTCAGCGACCATAGCGGGAACAAGCCGTCAAATAAAGACGGGCAAATCGCATCTTATCACCCGTAGACAGGGAAAAGCGCCACATGTCGGCTGTCGATCACAACCTTACCCGCATGTTGAAACATGACGGTGACCTTGCCACCGATGTTCGATTGCACCTGACCGATGCCCCAGTCCGTTTGCACCGGGTGGCGCACCATTTGACCCGGTTCCAACATCGCATTGAGATCTTCCATTGCTGACGCGCTCCTCGCACAGACTGCCCCTAAAGGATAAAACATGACCCAAGACCTCGCCCGCGACATTGCCGCCATGATCGGTTCCCGCATTTGTCACGATATGATCAGCCCGGTGGGCGCGATCTCAAATGGCGTGGAACTTTTGAACATGTCGGGCGTCGGTGCAGGCCCTGAACTCAGCCTTATCTCTGAAAGTGTGGAAAATGCAAATGCTCGGGTGAAATTCTTTCGCGTGGCCTTTGGCGTGGCCTCCGCCGGCCAAATGTCCTCGCGCGCCGAAATGGTCACCATTCTCAAAGGCATTTCAACCACACGCCTCACCTATCATTGGGACGCGTCTGAGGACATGCCGCGCGAGGAGGTCAAACTCGCCTGTCTGATGATGATGTGCCTGGAAACCGCCCTGCCCCGTGGCGGCGAAATCCGCCTGTCCTGCTCCGGTGGACAATGGAGCGTGCGCGCCCGCGCAGATCGGCTTGAACCCGCACCCGACCTTTGGGCCCGCCTGGGCGCGCTGTCCAAGGCCGAGGGGCTAAAACCCTCCGATGTGCAATTCCTTTTGGCCCCGATGCAGGCCGCCGCTCTTGGTCGCCGCATCACCCATTCTTCCGGCGATGGGGTGATCACCCTAAACGCCTAACCACACTCCCAGCCGCCCCATGTGATCCTCGGGGTGGCACCTTGAAGGCGCGGGCCCCCTCTGACCCGCGCCTTCCTTTTGTCTTCCCGGCTCCTCAACGAAAAACGCGCGAAAGGCTCCCCTCCGCGCGTTTTTACCGTGATAAAACACTCAAATATCCGCGCGGTTACGCCCGCACAGACCCTTCAGAGGTCACCAGATATTTGAACGAGGTCAATTGCTCGGCCCCCACCGGCCCACGCGCATGCATTTTGCCCGTGGCGATGCCAATCTCGGCGCCCATGCCAAATTCGCCGCCATCGGCAAATTGGGTCGAGCTGTTGTGCATCAGGATCGCACTGTCGATCTCGGCAAAGAACCGCGCCACATGTTCAGGCGTCTCGGACAGGATGCAATCGGTGTGGTTCGACGAATACTGGTGAATGTGATCAATCGCGCCGTCGATCCCGTCCACCACTTTGGCGGCGACAATGCTGTCGAGATATTCGTGGCCCCAATCGTCTTCGGTCGCCGGGATCACCGCGCTGTTCATCGCCTGAACCGCCGCGTCTCCACGCACCTCAACGCCTTTGCCGATCAGTGCCGCAATCACATCCGCGCCCAAGCTGTCGGCCACTTGACGGTCAATCAACAGGCATTCCACCGAGCCGCAAATCCCGGTGCGCCGGGTTTTGGCGTTGATCACCACATTCATCGCTTTGACCGGATCAGCGGAGGCGTCGATAAAGATATGCACGATGCCTTCAAGATGGGCAAACACCGGCACCCGCGCCTCGCGTTGCACCAGCCCAACCAAGCCCTTGCCACCACGCGGCACGATCACGTCGATATAATCGGTCATGGTCAACATCTCGCTGACCGCTGCCCGGTCCCGCGTCGGCACACGCTGGATCGCATCTTCGGGCAGGCCCGCGGCCTTGAGCCCATCGACCAAACAGGCGTGGATCGCGCCGGAGCTGTGGAAACTCTCCGAACCACCGCGCAGGATCACCGCATTGCCCGCCTTAAGGCACAAAGCCCCGGCATCCGCGGTCACATTCGGGCGGCTCTCATAGATCACGCCAATGACGCCCAAAGGCGTGCGCACCCGTTTGATATGCAGGCCGGTGGGCTGGTCCCATTCGGCCATCACATCGCCAACCGGATCTTTTTGACCCGCAACCGCGCTCAAGCCCTCCACCATGCCCTGAATACGCGTCTCGTCCAGCATCAGCCGGTCCATCATCGCGTCGGTCAGACCCTTTTCGCGGCCAAAGGCCATGTCTTTTTCATTCGCCGCAATGATCTCCGCCCGTCGCGCCCAAATGGCATCGGCGGCCGCGTTCAATGCGGCCTGTTTTTGCGCGGATGTGGCCACGGCCAGCTTGGCACTCGCGGCTTTCGCGCGCGCGCCCAAATCCTGCATCATCGTCTTTACGTCTAACTCTGTCATAGCACCAAATCATCTCTGTGGATCAAAGCGGCCCGACCGGAATAGCCGAGGATCGCCTGTATGTCTTCGGAATGCGCGCCTTTGATCGCCTCGGATTCCTCTGAGGTATAGCGGGACAGGCCCAACCCAATGCGCGCGCCATTGGGTCCAAGGACCACCACTGGTTCGCCGCGGCCAAAATGGCCAACAACCTCCGAGACGCCGACGGGCAACAGGGAATTTCCATGCGCGAGCGCTCGTGCCGCCCCCGCATCAATGATGATTTCACCTTTCGGCTTCATCGCGCCGATCCAGCGTTTGCGGGCACGTTCCGGATCTTCATGCGCGATAAACCATGTGGCCCGCGCCCCCGCCTCAAGTGCCTGAATCGGCCGGTCTTTAAATCCTTCGGTGATTGCCATGGTGCAGCCACCGGCAATGGCGGTTTTGGCAGCCATGATTTTGGTTTTCATTCCGCCCTTGGACAGACCAGACACCGGATCACCAGCCATGGCTTCAATTTCTGGCGTGATGTGTTCGACAGTGGCGATATGGCGAGCGGAGGCGTCGATATTTGGGTTTGCGGTGTAAAGCCCGTCAATATCGGAGAGCAACACCAAGCGATCCGCGCCGACCGTGACCGCAATTTGCGCCGCCAGACGGTCGTTGTCGCCATAACGGATTTCATCGGTGGCCACCGTGTCGTTTTCATTGACGATCGGCACCGCGCCAAGGCCCAACAGCGCGTCCAAAGTGGCGCGCGAATTAAGATACCGGCGACGATCGGCGCTGTCTTCCAGCGTCAATAGAATCTGCGATGTGGTGATGCCGAGCGGCTCCAACACCTCTTGATAGGCCCGCGCCAGACGGATTTGCCCGACAGAGGCCGCTGCTTGTGAGTGCTCAAGCGGCAATTCTCCCGCGGGCAGGTGCAAAATCCCCCGCCCCAGCGCAATGGAGCCCGACGAGACCAAAATCACCGCCGCACCGCGGGCTTTGAGCATCGCCACGTCTTCGGCCAGGCCCTTGAGCCAGTCCGCGCGCAATTCCCCGCGCTCGACCAAGAGCGCCGAGCCGATTTTGATCACAACACGTTTTGCGCCGCTTAGGGTTGCCAATTCTGGTCTTCCTCTTCGTCCGATGCCTCGGCCTGTTTGGTCCGCAGACGGTCCATCGAAATCTCGGCCTTGAGCGCGCGCAACACGGTCTCAACCCCGGCCTTGGTCGCGCCGGACATGGTGTAAACCCGCCCGCCGGACGCCTCTTGCAGCGCCGCCAGTTTTTCCTCGATCTCCTCATCCATCAGGCTGTCAACCTTGTTGAGGACGGTGATCCGCGGCTTGTCGCCCAACACATCGGAATAGTTTTCGATCTCGGTGATAATGGTCTGATAATCCTTGACCACATCCTCGGCAGTGCCATCAACCAGATGCAACAACACAGCGCAGCGTTCGACGTGGCCCAAGAACAAATCGCCCAGGCCCCGGCCCTCAGACGCGCCTTCGATCAAGCCAGGAATATCAGCGACGACAAATTCGGCGCCATCAATGCCCACCACCCCGAGGTTCGGGTGCAGCGTGGTAAACGGATAGTCCGCGATTTTAGGCCGCGCATTCGAGGTCACACTCAAAAACGTCGATTTCCCGGCGTTGGGCAGGCCCAAAAGCCCGGCATCGGCGATCAGTTTCAGTCGCAGCCAAATCGTGCGATCAATCCCCGGCTGACCCGGATTGGCCGAGCGCGGCGCTTGGTTGGTCGAGCTTTTGAACCGCAGGTTGCCCCAGCCGCCATTGCCGCCCTTGGCCAAAACAAACCGCTGCCCGACCTCGGTCAGATCGGCGATCACCGTCTCTTCGTCTTCGTCCAGAATTTCAGTACCCGCCGGTACGCGCAACACGATGTCCTCGCCATCCTTGCCGGTGCGATTGTTGCCCATACCGCCTTGGCCGTTTTGAGCAAAAAAGTGCTGTTGATAGCGGAAATCAATCAGCGTGTTGAGCCCGTCCACCGTCTCGATGATCACAGAGCCGCCGCGCCCACCGTCGCCGCCGTTCGGGCCGCCGTATTCGATAAACTTTTCACGCCGAAACGACACGCAGCCGTTCCCGCCGGAGCCCGATCGAATGTAAACTTTGGCCAGATCGAGAAATTTCATGTCTTTGTCCTTCTGTGCCCCATGATCCTAGGGCTTTGGGCAGATGTATCGCGGCTCGCCGCCAAACTCAATGTGCGTTGTTATGTGCGGTGTTGTGGGGGGGCTGTGTCAGAGGATTTGCGCGACGCCCACACCTCTCGCGTCAAACTCATCGCTTGCGCCGCAACGGTTTGACCACGCGCCATACTATACTGTTGCAGAGGCTCGGTATCCTCAAACCCCAGCCCTTTCAAAATGGCCCGCGATTTGGCATTCGCAACAAAGTGGTATGAGGCAAGGCTCAGACCATCATGGGCAAACCAATGATCCACCACCGCCTGCGCCGCCTCCGACATATAGCCATGCCCCCAATAAGGCTGGCCAAGCCAATAGCCGAGATGTTCGGCGATACCGATCACCCCCATGATATGACCGCTGTCTTTATGAACAATCCCAAAGCGATAGGGGCTATTGAGCCGGGCAATGAACCACTGCATCTCAATGACGCCATAGGGGTATCTGATCCGGCTGAGCCATTTCGACACCTCAAAATCATTCAATAACCGCGTCAAAGGCGCCGCGTCCGCTTGGCTCAGCGGCCGCAGGATCAAACGGTCTGTTTCAAGAGAGAAGCTTTGGGAGTCTGTGGTCATCGGGGTCTGTCCTGGTGTGGGCGACCCCGATTTGGGGTCAGTCGAGTTTGCGCAGATAGGTCCAGGTCGGGACCAAGGTGTTGCGCGCAACCGAGAAGGTTTCCGCATCGCCGATATATTCAAAGCCCGCGGCGGTCACGACCCGGGCCGAAGCTGGGTTGTCCTGAAAAATCTCGGCAAACATGGTTTTAGAGCCCAACGGATTGGCCGCCACCATGGCGCCCAACGCCATGCGGGCCAATCCGGTGCCCCAAAACGAGGGCGCGACCCAAAAGGCCACTTCGCATTGATCGCGATCGAGCGGTTTCAGGGAAATCACCCCCAAAACCTCGGACAGCTCATGGTTGGAGCCATCGAGCACCCAAACTTTTTCCTCAGTGCCGGGTTTGAGTGCGCGGGCCACGAAAGCCTCGGTCGCGCCGGGAGGCAGGGGATGCGGCAAAGAACGCGAATTGCGCGCCACGCGCACATCGCCCGCATACATCGACAACAGCCCCGCATCCGAGCGGCGCGGTGGGCGCAGGACAAACCGTTCCGTTTCAATCACTGCCTGTGTGTTCGTCTCAACCGCGTTTTTCACGATCTCCATATTCATCTCTCTTCCTCCTGAAAGAGTTGGATTCTTATTGAATCCGATATAAGCACCTTTTCCTCCCCGAAAAGGTCCCTTCGAAAACCCCATCTCGGGGAAGCGACAAGATACACAGCACATACGACAGCAATGTTAACGTAGCCTTAGCCAAACTGTCCCGGTATCACGTTCCGTGCCGCTGATTCCGCCAAATCGCGCGGCATCATGCAAAAGGGGACCGGCTGCGCCGATCCCCTTGATTTTTTCAAACCCGTATCGGACGGCTTATTCAGCGGCCTCCGCCACTGGAAGAACCGATACAAAAGTGCGTTTTTTCAGGCCCTTGTGAAAGGTCACTTTGCCATCGGTGGTTGCAAAGATGGTGTGATCTTTGCCAAGACCCACGCCTTCGCCCGGCCAGAATTTGGTGCCGCGCTGACGCACGATGATGTTGCCCGAAATGGCCTCTTGGCCACCGTAAAGTTTGACGCCGAGACGGCGGCCAGCTGAGTCGCGACCGTTACGGGACGAACCGCCTGCTTTTTTATGTGCCATGGTGTTCTCTCCTTAACTACGCTTACTTCGCCAGTTCTTTGGCTTGTTCAACCCACTCGGGTTTGACTTTCACGGCGTCGAAAGTTTCGACGTCAACGGAAGCCAACTGAGCGAAAGTGGTGATGCCTGCTTCGACCAATTTCTTGGCAGCAGCGGGGCCAACACCGGTGATGGTGGTCAGATCGTCAGCGCCAGCAGCTGCAACCGGAGCCGCAGCTTTCGCGGCTTTCTTCGGAGCAGCAGCTTCGACAGCGGTTTTCGGAGCGGAACCCGCGCCGATCGCAGCTTTGACGCCGGTTGCATCCGCACCCGCTTCCAAAATGTCGGTGATGCGCAGCAGAGTCAGTTGCTGACGGTGGCCTTTTTTACGCTGCGACGAGTGCTTACGACGACGCTTGACGTAGTGGATGAGTTTCTCACCCTTGATTTGGTCGATGACTTCGGCTTGCACGCCGGCGCCGGCCACGAGGGGCGCGCCGATGGTGGAGCCAACCATCAAAATCTCGTTGAACTGGATTTTTTCACCAGCTGCGGCCGCAAGTTTCTCAACGCGCAAAACGTCACCGCTTTGCACTTTGTATTGCTTGCCACCAGTCTTCAGAACCGCAAACATGCAGTTATCCTTTCGATATACCCGCGTTTTGTGGCCCCGGAGCAAATCCCCGATGTTCATGCCGTCAAACAGCGCGCCCCTTGTTGGGGTCGAGATTGTCATTTTGCCAATTTGGACCTGTTTCACACCGTTTAAAAAAGACGTGAGGCCCAAAAGACATCACCCGGTCGCACCTTTGGGTCCGCCGGGTGGCGCGTGTATCGGGAATCGTGGGTGAAAAGTCAAGGCCGGATTATGGGACTCGCCGCCAAAACGGGGACATCCCACGCCGAACCTTAGAGTTGTTCCCCATCATACATTTGCATCAGCATCGAGGTCCCTGCCCCAAGCCCACGCGACAGGTCCGCATAAACCGCATCAAAGGCGGCGAACAGGGCAAAATTCAACTGCCGCCCGGCCTCACTGCGCGAAAACTCCACATAGCGTGCGAATTCTTCGTCGCTCAATGTATCATAGGCCAGCGTCGAAAACCCGTAGACCCATTCGGACACATCGGCGCGCACTTCGGGTTCCGTGGACCAAATCTCGCGCATCAGGTCGCCTTCGCTCATCGCGTCGGAACCCGCAACCGTCCAAAGCCCGCGGTAATAGGCGATGTCGCTGTTCATCGCGCCCACCACGTTCATTTCGACCAAGTCATTGGCCTGCACATAGTCTTCGATCAACTTGGCACGCCGGGAGTCGGGGTCGAGCGCCGCCCAAGCCTCGCCCGCGGCCGCCTGCGCCGCCTCCCCCGTCATCGCTTTGCGCGTGTCGAGTTCAAGCCGGGCGATGCGTTGCCCCAAATCGGTGGTGAAAAACGCCACCATTGGTGCAACATCCGCATCCTCAAGCGCCTTACCCATTTCAGACCGAAATGCATGTGCCATCGCCTCCGGATCATAGAGCCGATCAAGCATGTTTTGCCACGCGGGCTTTGGCACACCATAGCCCGCCTCAACGAAATCATCGGCCATCGCGCGGCCTTCGTCGGACAAGACTTCCGAGACATCGCGAAACAACAGGGCCTGCAACAGCGCATCAAGATCCTCGCCCTGCACCGCGCCAGTCCCCGCCTTGGCCGCGTAAGGTACAGACAGAGCCATTGTGACCGCCATCACCGTGACCGCGACAAAAGACATCGCTCGTGTCAGCCAAGCCCTACGAAAGCTGTGTGCATGTTCGATCATCAAAACCCTTTCCAAAACGGTCTATGGCCACGCCTCGCAGCCGCGGACATACCCGCCATGCCCCATGGCTATACGGCCAATTCAGTTACCGAATGGTAAGCAGAGACAAAGGTTTTTGCCAAGTCACCAAAGCGTTTTTGACAACAAAGGCGGAATTTGGCGCAGCTTTGCCAAAAAGAATGTCACGAAAGGGCTTGCGCCGCCCTCATAGCCCCGCTAAATCACCCGCCACCAGACCCCCGCGGAGAGGTGCCGGAGTGGTCGAACGGGGCGGTCTCGAAAACCGTTGTCCCTTTACGGGGACCCAGGGTTCGAATCCCTGTCTCTCCGCCACTTTACCATTTCTATTGATCCATATAGAACCGCTTAGTAGCGTATAAGTCACTGAACTTATGCGCTCATCTGCGTTCGTTGATCTTATTGGCTTCGTTTCGATTTCGCTCAGTTCTGTTCAATTGATGGTACGAAATGTTGTATTCTAAATGGCCTATACTTCTGGAAAGCTGACGAAGAATCTGGTCCGAACGCTTGGACCAGGACGACACTGCGATGGCCACGTGCCCTATCTGGTGGTTGATCCATCCTGCGCGCAGCGCTGGATTGTCCGCGCAAAGGTCAAAGGACAGCGAAATCGGCAGGGCAACCCGCTACGTACCGATTTTGGCCTCGGAGGCGTGGATGTCGTGACACTCAACGTGGCTCGCGGACGTGCCTTGTTTCGAAGAGTCGCTCGGCAGGTCCATATCGAACGCCTGCAGACTATGCTTTTCCCAAGATCGTTCGAATGCCGGTTTCGGATATCGACCAGCCTGAAATCTTCCATCTATCGCAGCGTTTTCTGCCTTTGCGTTGATCCTAACGCACACCCCGTCAATACATCACTGGCCGCTGGTCTTCCCATTCAGCGGCAGTGAATATCTCCGGCAGGGTGAGGCGCGAGCAGGCGAGGATGTCGTCTTCCGGCTTCGGCAGGCTCTGCGAAAACGGCCAATGCAGGGGGATACCTTCGGGCGTGTCTTCCGTGACGATCAATCCTGCCTCGTTCACCGTCCCACCGCCTGCACGGATCAGGTCAGCGATACACAGGTCTGCAACGTCGCTGCGCAGAATGTCGATCAGCGTGCCGAATTGCCCGGCGAACGCGCCATCGGTACACCAATAGACGTGGCCCGGCGTGACCTTGGAGCCGTGGAAGTCGAGGATCATGGTGGCGTCGATGAGCTTGGTGCGGGTCACCTTGCCCGGGACCAATTCGCCCTGCTCGTCGAAGGACAGCACCATGTCGCCGGGGAGGATATCTTCGATGGGCTTTTTGCTGCCGTCCGCCATGGTGATCAGGGTGCCGGGGAGGAAGCAACGGTCAGTAATTAGCGTCGATGTGGCGTCATCGGTTTTGAATACATAGTACGAATTGTATCCCGGATCCAATGGATAGCTCGCCGCCTCCAGAAAGGGCTTACCTTCAATTGGTGTTAAGCGATTTCCTTCGAGGTCCGTCGCATAACTGATCACCACCGTGTACCCAGATTCATTCCCCGAAATTTCAGAAACGATGATAACGCCATCGCCCTCAAACGAGCGGTCATATCTCGTTACGGAAAAATCTGTTTCAAATTCGCTACTGGCAGCTTCGTAAGAAAACCCTACTTCTAGGACGTCACTGTCTCCTCCACCCACAGTCACCATCATGTCGCCGGTTTGCATGTTTCTCTGCCCCGTCACCTGAAGAGGCAGACCAATGGGGGTCCCACCGCCGATGTATGTAGCACCAGAAGTATCAATAACAAATTCATCGTTTACATCAAAAAGATCGAAGCTAATGGTCGATGAAGCAGATCCTGCAGCCCCCATCGACGCGCCTGTGAAGAATGTCAGAGTCACGCCAGATTTATCATCGTATCCAACTCCGACTCCAAAACCGGCGACCTTCCCATATACTTGACTACTTGCCATCTATTCATCGTCCCCTTTGTATAGATCACTATAAAGCTTTATCGAACTGTTCCCGAATATTCGGTTCCTTGTTCTATTAATGGGTGTCAAAACATACTGCACAAACGACCATCCCAACCCCAAGACGGCAGCAATGCCAGTTGAAATCATCAGAAATTGGCCGGCATCGTTTTTTTGCACCCAGTAATTGAGCAGAACTCCAATGACAAAGAGTGCCAATGGAACAAGTTTCATAGACGTTTCTCCTTGTGAACTTGAAATGGGCCCGGGTTTAGGGCGGTTCGGCCGCTGTTCCATGACTGTATCCAAGTAAATCTCATGCCGCTCGTGTCTATCCTCGACTGGTCCAGCAGGTGTCCGTTGGCGTTCGAGCAATAGCTCCCAAACCCACACATATATTTGTATATTATGTATATATTGTCCGTCGTCAAAATATGGGGCTTCAGGACGGTTTGAGAATTTGAGGCCTTGGCTCGTTTGTGTGATTGATTGTGATGCCTGTTTTTGATGTTGCAAGCTGTGTCGGCCATACAGCCGATCGAGGATGGCACCGCCGACTACATGCGCCGCTTCATCCACAAAAGGATCGGCGTCCGACAGGAAATCGTTGCCGACGCGCTCGACGGGTTGAGCTATAC
Organism: Roseobacter sp. TSBP12; assembly: GCF_009129705.1. NCBI lineage: Bacteria > Pseudomonadati > Pseudomonadota > Alphaproteobacteria > Rhodobacterales > Roseobacteraceae > Roseobacter > Roseobacter sp. TSBP12. The sequence continues at coordinate 59,388 of NZ_PYIB01000057.1, read as the reverse complement.
AAGCAGCCCTATGCCTTTAACATCTGGCTCACCTTGCCGGATGGCATGAGCCGTGCGGACATCGTCGCGCATATGGCAGGTCGTAAGCTTGGCCTCATGCCTCAGACGCCTTTACCGGCCCCCTCCGCCCGAAGAGAAACTTTGTACCTGCCTTAGCGGCACAATCACCCGAGAGACCCTTAGGGAAAACCTCTAGTTCCTCACCAACACGCTCATCCCGAACGCCATCATGGGCTGATACTCTGGCCCGCAGCACGGTCAGGGCGCGTGAGGCTGGCGCGGGCCGTTCTGGTGCAGGCCTACGTTAAAACATTTCGTGTTAGACGTGGAGATTTGATGCCAAACGCTTTATTCTGTCGTTATGTCAACGCCGTCCAATTGACTTCAACACCCCCACCACAACACCCCGCCACGTCACACATCGAGCAAATTCATCTTTGCGGCAATTGCCACCGCTTCTGATGTGGTCAAGGCCGACAGTTTTTGCCGCAGGTTGCGACAGTGCATATCAACGGTCGGCAAAGAAATATTCAGCTCGTACGCAATCCGATCCCGCCGCTGGCCAGAGGCGGCCAGTCGCAACACCGACGTTTCCCGCGATGTGAGTTTTGGCAAGGCCACAGGCGTGGCCTCGCCCACCGCCTGTGGCAAAAACAAAACGATGCGGATGAGCTCGGGTTGGAACGGCAGAATGTTGATTTGCACCGGTGCCTGTCCCTCTACCCGCAAAATCGACGCCCTCGGCGGCATCTCTTTACAGGCCGCTCTCAAGGCATTTGAAAATCGCTTGGCGGGTTGGGCAGTGAAATATTCCTGCCTCTGCCCCCTCACAAAGCGCGGGTTTGCCTTGAGAAATCGCGCAGCGGCGTGATCGCGGCTCACGATCCGCGCGCTGGGAGTGACATCCAGACAGGCAAGCGCCGTTGTCTCTGCACCGGGGATCATCCGCGTGATGTAAGAGCTGTGCCTGTCCTGTGACATCTGCGCCGCCGGTCCCTGTAGGTGCATGGTCTGACGGAGGTGTCAGATCTTTAGCCAAAGATACGCGGCAGGGATTGGCGCAATCGCCCCCCTTTGGGGGGGCATGATCAAAAAAGACGCGCCATGTGCAAAAAAAACGACTTTTACCGTTTGTGAGGCCCGGTAGGTTTGAAATTTGAGGTCAGAAATGCTACGCAACCTCATATGGTTGGCTGGTTTTAGAGGCTGTGTGTTTGTGCACAACACCCTCACTCTCGAAGACACAGGACGGCACCAACACTGAACCTTGGAGAGATATCGTAGACGATGAGCCACGTATCGCAATTCATTGAAACCTTGGAGGCGGCGCTGCACACAGAGCGCAAGGTGGCCTTGCCCTCTGAGGATGCGATCTTGCTTCAGACGCAGGACAAGCCCGGCAGCGAACGGTTCTTTTTCCGCAATTTTGCCCGGTGCAGCTTCCCGGCCAATCTCTACGACCAACAAGGAATGTGCCAAATCGACACGTTTGGCGCCGCTCCCAAAGACGCCTTTCCCGCCCGGATGCGGATGCCACAAGAGGCGTCAACGGGATGTGCGTTTGTGGTGGCCGATGACCACCTCTATTTCCTCTATGATCGCATTGATCGGTGGAGCGACGCCCCGGATCATCTGGCCTTTGTCGCGGTGCGCATTGACGCGGAGCGGATTGCGGCGCTGGCGGATGACGCGCCCGATCTACGGCTGACCAAATCCGAATATCTGTTGCTGGCGCATTTGATGACCGGGCTGGATTTGAAAAACGCGGCAACGCTTTTGGGCGCGTCTTATGACACCAAACGCAAACAGGTGCAGGTCATTCAGGACAAGCTCGGGGTCAAAACCCAAACCGCCCTGCTCCGCGCCCTGTCGGTCGATCTCACCGCGCGTATTCTGGACGAGATTCTCCCCACCCAGCAGCGCAATTTTGAGACCGCTTTGGTCAAACGCCAATTCGGCAAAGACGTGATCGTCAATATGGTCACAATCGGCGAAGGGCTTGAGGTGCCGGTGTGGGAATTTGGCGCGCGCCGGGGCCGTCCGGTGTTGTATTTCCACTCGATGTTGGCACCCATCGCTTTTCACCCGGAGATGAGTTCCTGCCTGAACAAGCTTGGTTTGCGCCTGATGATTGTACCACGGCATTTCATGGGCTTTGACGGCCTTTTGGATGCCGAAACCCGCCTCAGAAAACTGACCCGAGCGCTGGCTGATACGATGGACTACCTGACCGATGAGCCGCTGATCTGTCTTGGCGAAAGCGCCGGAGTGCCGTGGCTGGCGCATTTTGCCCGGCACAATCCCGATCTGGTGTCGCATGTCATTTTGGCCGCCACGCCGCAACCCGCCGCCGCCCATCCGATGCCTGAACCAGACCACGCGCCCACGCTTTTCGTCGAAATCTCCAACCGTCTGCGCCGCGATGCGCGGGTGATTGCGGGACTGACGCGGGTCTATAACGCGATCAGCCGGGTGCCGATGTTTGCGCAAAAGGCGCTGGCGCATATGTACCGCAAATCTCCCGCAGATCTGGCCTGTCTTGAGGATTTGTTTCGCCACCCGCATCTGTGCGACTGGCTGCGTCTGATTGCCAATCATGCGACCTTGGCCTCTGTCGATGAATTGACCAACCTGCAACGCAATTGGCCAAAGGATTTGCGCGCATTGCAATGTGGCGTGACATTTGTACACGGCCTTGAGGACCCGATCAGCCCGATTGACGACATCCGGTCTGTTGCGCAAGCGCTGCCTGACGCCGCATTTCATGCGGTTGAGAATGCGGGGCACCTCATTTTCACTCAGCATTTTAAAGAATTCGTGGACCATATCGCCACACTGGCGCGCCCTGCCCCGTCCTCGTCGCCGGGCCGCGTCTGAGCGCCGCGCGGCCGCCACAGGTGGGTTAAAACCGATAGGACCATCCAAGGCGGCAATCCGTCGTGGAGCTGGTGTAAAGTGCAATATTTGAGGACTGCACCTTATAGCCGCAGGACAGTTTCGGCGTGCTGCCCAGCAGTTTGATCCGACTGTCCGAAAGAGAGACGCCAAAGCGGTAAATCTCATCGTGGCGGGCGTAATCCACCGCCGCGAAATCAACATCATAGAGTTTCAGCGTGGCACTCATCGTCACCCCGCCGCGCAGCGTATCGGTGAGGTTTTGCGCATAGCCGACGCGCGCCGACGCGCCCCAATAGCGGTGATAGTCAAGGCTGGGTTTTGAACGCTCCACCGATCCGCCCCAGGACAGGGTTGCCCCCTGCGGCGCACTTGGGCCAAGCGCTTTCGACCATCCCGCGCCAAGGGAGGCATAGGGGCCAGACAGGCTGTCCTTGTCCAAATAGTCGCGATATTCCGCCAAGGCCGACAGGGTGAGACGCGTGGTGTCATTCATCGAGTGCGACCAGGTCCCGTGTGCCCCCAAAGCGATCCGATCCGAGCTCTGGCCTGTGAGGGCGTCATAATAGATCCGATCCGCATGAATCCCACCGCGCCACTCCGCCGACGGATCGACCCCCACGACATCCGCCGTCACCCGCCCCCGCCAATAGCGCAACTCAGGGGCCTCATACCAAATCCGGTTCAGCCCGGCGCCGATCTCCAAAGACAGGCCCTCGCTTAGGGGCGTCCGATAAGTGCCGCGCGCGCCAAACTCGACCCCGACGCCAGTGGTTTCCTCGCCACCCCCGTCGATCTCAAACCGGCCCAACAGCGTATCAAACACCGTCTCCGACGAGGAATTTGCAATGTTGGTGCTCGGCAACAGCGCGACACTGGCCGAGGCGACGAAAGGGTAGCGTCGTTGCAGCTTGGACAGGGCTTTGAGATAGGCGTCAACATGGTCGCCCTGCGCCGGGTCTCGCAGCAAATGCTTGAGAAACGCCTCGGATCGGCCCACTTGCCCTTGCCGAGCATAGGCTTCGGCGAGCGACAACTGCGCGCGCAGGTCCGTGGGGGCAAATCTGCGCGCACGGGCAAACGCGCGCGCGGCTTTTTGCGGCGCATCCCTGACCAAGGCCACCTGCCCCAGATGCATGAGTTTACGATAGGCCTCGGCTGCGTTCGATACCGTGCGCGCCTCGTCTGCCTGTGCAGCTGCGCCCGATCCCAACAAGATCACAGCCAACACGCACAGCCGGATCAGCCGCGAAAAGAATAAAGACCGCCCCATGCTCACACCGATGTCATTGAAATTCAGGACTTGGACATTCAGGACGTACTGCGAGGTCCCCCCGCAGCACGTTTGAAACGATCACTCGTTACGGGAAATCAGTCGGCAATGGCACCATAGCCACCTTCTTCGTAGTCGCCATCAATCGTCCCGGTCACGTCGCCATAGACCGCAAGGTCGCCCTCGTAGTCATAGAAAGTGCCGTCCATGACGAGATCGACCAGGTGATCTTCGCCATCATTCAACGTCCCATCGGCATCTGCCGTCATGCCAGTGCCCGTGATCGAGCCGTTGATCGTCAGTGACCCGCTCAACTCTGCCTCTACGGCCTGCGTATCTTGATCGTAGAGTGCGAAATTATCTGCCGTTCCTGTGACTGTCCCGCCGGTGAAATCGGCGGTCAGGGCCAGATCGCCAAGGGCTTCAAGATTTCCATCATCCCCAAGATCGCCAACGCCCAATGCCCCCGACATTGTCGCGGTGCCCGTCATCATCGCCCCGGATGCCGGATCGAGATCCCCCGCTTCTGCACTGGCAACAAGGCCTTCGAGGCTGTCATATTTTGTCGGCAAGTCGGTGTCCGACATATCGCCATCGACGGAGGAGCCGCCACATGCGGCCAAGGAAAGAGAAGCCGCCGAAAGGGCCGCCAGTGTGAAGAGTTTCATGTGATTTGTCCTGTCTGTGTCTATGTTCTGAAGACGATCCCGCAAGATCTTGGACAAAGGTTCCACCGATGCAAAATCCAAACAACCTATAGGAAGTCATAGGTTTACAGCCCTGTGTCCGCCCTGTGTCATCCTCACTTTGGGGCCATAGGGGAGCCATAGGGGGCCATAGGCGGCACGATGCTATGCCCCTTTGCCCGCGAGACGCCATTGCACCAGCGCGTCGCCCGCTGATCCCACGCGATCATGACGACCATGCATGGGCCCGACCTCCTCAACTCGAATGGATCAAAACAGCACTGGTTATGCGGCAGATCGCTCAGCTGTCGCCCAAACAGACGGCGTTTATTCGCTTTTTCCGTCAAGATCACCGTCAAGATCACCGTGCCCCTTGCGCAGAGGCTGCCATCTGGTGCGAAATGGATGGGTATAAAAATAACAAACGATGAGAAACCTGATGACCCATATAAGCTCTGGCTCAACGCCAGTGCTGTCGGTGCGCGATCTCTCGATTGCGCTGCCCGGCAGCCACGACCGCCCCTTTGCGGTGCAAAATATCTCCTTCGATCTGAGGCCTGGCGAAATCCTGTGCATCATTGGCGAATCCGGCTCCGGTAAATCCGTGACCGCCAGTGCCGTGATGGGCCTTTTGCCCGCCGCGATGAAGATCGCGCGCGGCTCGATCCTGTTTCAGGACCGCGACATCACCACGCTCAGTGAACCCGAGATGCGCAAACTGCGCGGGCGCGCGGTGTCGATCATCTTTCAGGACCCGCTTTCGGCACTTAACCCGTTGATGACCATCGGCGATCAGATCCGCGAGGTTTTGGACACGCATTCGGTCGGCGAACCGGCCTCGCGCGCGGCCCGTGTGGTCGAAATGTTGACCGAGGTCGGCCTGCCCGACCCGTTGCTGATTCAATATCAATATCCGTTCCGCCTGTCCGGCGGCCAACGTCAGCGGGTGATGATCGCCATGGCTCTGGCCCTTGATCCCGACATTTTGATTGCCGACGAACCCACCACCGCGCTCGACGTAACGACACAGGCGCAAATCCTTGATCTGATAAGAAAAGTTCAAGAACGCAAAGGCATGAGCGTGATGTTCATCACCCATGATTTCGGCGTTGTTGCCGAGATTGCGGATCGGGTGATCGTGATGGAACAGGGCCATGTGGTCGAACAAGGTGACGCCAAACAGGTCCTGCGCGCACCTGAACACCCCTACACCCAAAAACTGATCGCCGCCGTGCCGAAAATGCGCCAAAAAGACCGTGTGCGCGACACCGAAAAGCCGGTGGTGATGCAGGTCCGTGGGTTGCAAAAAACCTATCGCACCCGCAGTGGCTTTCTGGGGCGGATGCGCGAGATCAAAGCGGTGAACAACATCAGCTTTACCCTACGCCGCGGAGAAACCCTTGGAATTGTGGGTGAATCTGGCTCTGGAAAATCCTCCATGGGCAAGGCTTTGATGAAATTGACCGAGGCCGACGGCGGCGAAATTCATTTTCAGGGCGAAGACACGCTAAAACTGAACGAGGAAAATTTTCGCCCGCTGCGCCCGCGCATTCAGATGATTTTCCAAGACCCCTATGCCTCGCTCAACCCGCGTTTCACCATCGGGCAGGCCCTGACTGTTGGCCCGATTGCCCATCGTTTGATGACTCATCGCGACGCCCGCACCCGCGCCGAAGACATCCTGCGCATGGTCGGCCTCGACGCCTCCGCCTATGATCGCTACCCGCATGAATTCTCCGGCGGCCAACGGCAACGCGTCGGCATTGCGCGCGCTTTGATGTTTGATCCCGAGGTGATCGTGGCCGACGAAGCCGTCTCTGCCCTCGATGTCTCGATCCAGGCGCAGGTGCTTGAACTGCTCGACAGCATTCGCAAAGAGCGCAAACTGGCCATGGTGTTCATCACCCATGATCTACGGGTCGCCAGTCAGATTTGCGATGAAATTCTGGTGATGCACCGGGGCGACATGGTGGAATTTGGCCCACCGTCACAGATTTTCCAAAACCCGCAACATGCCTACACGCGGGCGCTGGTGGAGGCGATCCCCGGCAGAAACGCCGCCTGACGTTCATGTTAAATCACCAAAGGTCAACACGGGGCGGCGCAAGTCGCCCCTTTTTATGATGCGCCATCTGACGCCAGTCACCGCATATCTTCCGTGAAAATTGATGAGAAATTGGGCATTAATTGTGTTTCACAATTATTTTGGTTGTTTTTCACAACTTTATTCTTGCCCAAGGCCCAATCCGGCAAAAAGCTACCCTCATACCCTTGGAAAAGCGCCTCATATGACTGACACACACCCCCACTCAAACGACCAGGACCCGCCGATCATGATCGGAGGTCTTCAGATCGACGTGCTCGAAGGGGCGTTCAGTTGGTACATCCGAACGCTTGACTCCTTCGTGTCGCGCGACCTCGACAGACGGATGAAAAATCTCGAAATCGCCCGCGGCAAAGGCAAAATCACCGCGCTGTTTTTGATCGACGATTATCCCGGCATCCGCCCCTCGCAAATTTCCGAAGTCCTGATGCGCGATCGTCCGGCCACCGGGCGGATCATCGACACTTTGGTCAACGCAGGCTTGGTGCAACGCGACATCGACCCCGACGATCAACGCGCCCAAGCGCTCTCGATCACCGAAAAAGGTCATGACGTGTCGCAACAGGTGCGCGAGATCATCCGCGCCCAAGAGGCTGAATTTTTTGACTTTATCGCGCCAGAAGACCGTGCGGACTTCATGCGGATGCTCAAACGCGCCTATCTGAACATGAGGAAAAAATGGGACTGACATCGACGAAAGTTGCGCTGATTTCCGGCGCCAGTCGCGGCATCGGGGCGGCCGTGGCCAAGCGGCTGTTTGACGCCGGTTGGGCCGTCTCCTTGGGGATGCGCCAGCCAAATCTGCCCGATTGGGCCACCTCAAACCCCGAGCGTGTGCATCTTTTTGCCTATGAGGCCGCCTCCCCCGACAGCGGCACAGAATGGTCCAGCGCTGTGATGACACAATTTGGCCGGATCGACGCGGTGGTGGCCAATGCCGGCATTTCCATCCCCAAAAGCGCGGTCGAGATCACGGATGCGGAGATGGCCGAAATGTTGGAGATCAACGTGCAAGCCCCGCGCCGTCTTGTCGCCGGATGTTGGGACGCCCTGGCCCAGTCCGGCCGTGGACGCGTGATCCTTTTGGCCTCGCTGTCGGGTCAGCGGGTCAAATCGGCGCGCTCGGGCGCCTATTCCGTGTCGAAATTCGCCGTCGTCGGACTGGCCCATGCCTTTCGCCACGCGGGCTTTGATCAGGGCATCCGCGCCACCGCGATCTGTCCCGGATTTGTCGCCACCGACATGGCCATCAGCCTTTCGGATCGCGCCCCCGATACGATGACCCAACCCGAAGATCTGGCGCGGGTGATCGACATGCTGATCGACCTGCCCAATGAGGCCAGCGTCGCGGAATTTTGTGTGAATTGCCAACTGGAGGAGTCATTTTAATGCCCGGTCCCTATGTTGTGCCCGTTTTTGGCGATGCGGCGTTGCCCAAGAAAGTCGATGTCGTCGTCATCGGCGGTGGGATCATCGGTTGTTCCACAGCCCTTGAATTGGTTGAGCGCGGCCTATCGGTGGCGCTGTGCGAAAAGGGCGGGATCGGCCATGAACAATCCAGCCGCAATTGGGGCTGGGTGCGCATCACCCGGCGCGATCCACGCGAAGTGCCGCTGATGGCGGAGGCGCTGCGGATCTGGTCGGGATTGGGAGAACGGACAGGCCGTGATCTGGGCTATACCCAATCGGGCATCGCTTTCGCCTGTGCCACGGATAAGGAATACAACGACCACGAGCGCTGGCTCGATGCGCTCAAGGATTACCAAATCGACAGCAGGATGCTGTCAGCGGCGGAATTTGCCCGGATGACGCCGGGCGGGCGGATGGACGTCAAAGGCGCGCTTTACACCTCTGTTGACGGTCGGGCCGAGCCGCAAAAAGCTGCCCCAGCCATTGCCGAGGCGGCGCGGGACCGGGGCGCGCATATCCTGACCGAATGCGCGGTGCGCGGGATTGAAACCTCCGGCGGGGCGGTGTCTGGCGTGGTGACGGAACGCGGTGAGATCGCGTGTGAACAGGTGGTTTTGGCGGGCGGCGCATGGTCGAGCCTGTTTGCCCGCAACACCGGGTTGCGCCTGCCACAGCTCAAGGTGAAAAACTCGGTGATCCGCACCAAACCACTTGAGGGCGGACCGGACTGTGCGATTTGGTCAGAGCATTTTTCCATCCGCAAACGTCAGGATGGCGGCTACACCATCGCTGACGGGTTCCGCAATATCGTCGATATCGTGCCCGACAGTTTTCGCTATATGCGCGACTTCCTGCCCGCACTTGGAGCAGAATGGAAATCCTTGATGCTGCGCTTTGGTGGCCGGTTTTACGACGAGGCCCGCATCCCCAACCGCTGGCGGATGGATGAGGCCAGCCCGTTTGAATATTGCCGCGTTTTGGACCCAAAACCGGCATTCTCCCTGCAAGACAAGGCGTTGGACAATCTGCGCCGGGCATTTCCGGTGTTTGAAAAGGCCGAAATCGCGCAACGCTGGGCCGGCGCGATTGATGTGACCCCCGATGCGATCCCGGTGATTTCCGGCGTCGATACCATCGCGGGATTCTACCTCGCCACCGGGTTTTCGGGCCATGGCTTTGGCATTGGACCTGCGGCGGGCAAACTGGCCGCCGATCTGGTCACGGGCCGCACCCCGGTGGTCGATCCGACCCCCTACCGTTTCAACCGTTTCACCGATGGCACCAAAATCGAGATCATCAGCGGTTTCTGATCTGTCCTGGCCTCTTCTGCCGGGGCCAGGGCCAAATGGGCGATGTGACAGACGCAAGGGCGCGTCGCCTTTATCAAACCTTGCGACACACACAGGGAAATTCACCATGACAGACACAGAGAAGACCACGTCTCATCTCACGCGCCGCCAAGCGCTCATGTTGATGGGAGCTGCCGGAGCAACAGGCCTGATGGGACCGATGGCGATTGGCCGCGACCGCGCCTTTGCCGCCAATGCCGATCCAAGCGGCCAACTGGTCCTGGCTTTTTCGCAAGAACCCACTGTTTTCAACCCGTTGATGCCGCATATTGAGGTGGACGAAGGCGTCTATTACGCCGTCTATGACCCGCTGTTCGATTTCGACCCAAGCGGTGAATTCTTTGCCATTCTGGCCGCCGACGTGCCCACCGTGGCCAATGGTGGCATCTCCGCCGATGGTCTCAACTGGGCCTTGACGCTCAAAGAGGGCGTGACATGGCATGACGGCACGCCGTTCACCGCCGAGGATGTGAAATTCTCGCTCGAACTGACCATGGACCCGGAATTCCGTTCTTTCCGCTCCACCGGCTATAAATTGATGAAAAACATCACCGTGGTGTCCGACACCGAGTTGACATGGGAGATGAGCGAACCCTTCGCGCCCATGGCCGCAATCCTGGCTTCGACCTATATCATCCCAAAACATGTGTTTGATGGCGTTGCTGACAAAAACGACAGCCCGCTCAACACCGCGCCCATCGGCACCGGCCCGTTCAAGTTCAAAAACCGCATGGCGGGCGATCACATCGAGCTTGAGGCCAATACCGATTACCACATGGATGGTCCCTATCTCAAAACGCTGATCATCAAATATGTGCCAGATCTCAATGTGATGTATACACAGTTCAAATCCGGCGACATCGACGTGATCGGCCTGCAATACATCACCCCGGACCATCTGGCCGAGGCGGAAACGCTGGAGGGTAAAGTCGTCAAAATCTCGGGTCAGGCGACATTTGAATCCATCGGCCTCAACACGACCCGACCGCAGTTTCAGGAACTGGCGGTGCGTCAGGCGCTCTACGCCGCGATCGACAAAACTTCGATCATCGACGCGCTCTATTACGGCGTGCCAACCCCGACCGAAACCTACATGCCGCAGCAGTCCTACTATTATAACCCGGACCTGCCCAAGCATGAGTTCAACATCGACAAAGCCAACGCTTTGCTGGATGAGGCCGGTTGGGTGCGCGGGGCCGATGGCATCCGCGAAAAAGACGGCGTGAAACTGGCCTTTTCCAACTCCACCACCGCGGGCAACCACCTGCGCGAACAGGCGCAGCAGTTCATCCAACAGACCTTCCTTGAAATCGGTGTGGCGATGGAGATCAAAAACCTGCCCCCCGCTGTCATGTGGGGCGATTACTGGATGAATTCCGAATTCGATTCCGTGGTTGTGGGTCTCAACACGCTCGCAGGGGCCGACCCGGACACATCGGATTACTTCATGTCCACCGCCTCTCCGGTGCTTGGTGGTGCGGGCCAAAACACCTTTGCCTATAACAGTGCCAAAGTGGATGAGCTGCTCACCAAGGGCGCTTTGAGCTTTGTCCCCGAAGACCGCAAAGCCATCTACCAGGAGATGCAGGCCGTGATCCGCCATGATCTGCCCTTCCTGCCTATGTTCCAATATTCGGTGATCAAAGGCTGGAAAGACGATGTGACCGGCCCGGCACCGAACGTGAACAACCGCATCGACAGTTGGAACGTGCGCGACTGGAAACGCAGCTAAACGCGCGTTCCCTTGGGCGCGGCAGTCCTCCCCCTGCCGCGCCCTCATCGGAACCGGCCCCACGCGAAAGAGGCCGGACCTCAACCCAAACCTCGCACAAAGAGGGCGCCCGCCATGCTGCGCTACATCTTATCCCGGCTCGGCCAGAGCCTTATTTTGTTGCTGATCGTGTCTTTCATTGGCTTTGCCGTTCTGACTCTGGCCCCCGGCGGGCCGTTGTCGCAATTCGCGCTCAGTCCCGGCATGACCCAAGAGCAGATCGACAAGATCGCCGAACAAATGGGCCTCAACCGCCCGCTTTGGGTGCAGTATATCGACTGGTTCACCCATATGATCACCGGCGATTGGGGCACCTCCTATCGCGATGGCCAACCCGTTTTGCATGTGATCGGCAGTCACCTTTTTGCCACGCTGTTGTTGATGGGCACCGCCACAACGCTTTCGGTCAGCATCGGCAGTTCCATCGGCATCCTCAGCGCGATCCGGCGCGGGTCCCTCTTTGACACCACAATGACCATTGCCGCGATGATCGCCCTCTCGATCCCGACCTTTTGGTTTGGCCTGATCGCCATCTATATTTTTTCGCTCAACCTCGGTTGGTTGCCAGCGGGAAATATGTACAACATCGGCGATCAATCGGTGCTCGATTACCTGCGCCACCTGATCCTGCCTGCCAGTGTTCTGGCCCTTGTCGATGTGGCGATCTGGAGCCGCTACATGCGCACCTCCACCCTCAATGTGATCAATCAGGATTTCGTCCGCACCGCCCGCGCCAAAGGCCTGAGCTCGCGCCGGGTTTTGCTCAAACACATCGTTGGCAACTCCTTGGTGCCGATGATCACCTTGGCCGGGCTTCAGGTGCCGATGGTCTTGGGCGGCGCTTTGGTGACGGAAACCGTGTTCACATGGCCCGGCATGGGGCGGCTGTTCCTCGATAGTCTGGGCTATTCCGATTACCCGGTGGTGATGGGGCTGCTGATGGCCTCCGCCTTGCTCGTTCTCATCGGCAATCTCGCCGCCGACCTCCTGATCGCCCAGATCGACCCGCGTGTCCGGCTGGACTAAGAAAGGCCACTCTCATGACCTCTGCCCCGCTCACGTCTCCCGTCCGCCGCCCGCTCATCCAATCGCGCGCGCTGCGTCGGTTTCTCTCGCATCGTCTGGCCCTGATCGGGGTGATCATGGTGCTGTCGCTGACACTGGCCTGTTTCATCGGGCCGCATCTGTTGCCCTATGACGAACTGCACATCGACCTGCGCGCCCGCTTCGCGCCGCCCGGCACCGGCGGCCATATTTTTGGCACCGATCCGCTGGGCCGCGACATTGCCGCGCGGCTGTTTCACGCGGGCCAGATCTCCATGGCCGTGGGGTTTGCGGTGATGATCATCGCCACTGCGTTCGGCTCCGTCGTTGGGGTGATCTCCGGCTATTACGGCGGGCGGGTCAGCGCGGTGCTGATGCGCATTGTTGATGCCTTCCTGTCTTTCCCTTCGGTGTTTTTGCTCTTGGCTCTGGCCGCGTTCATCCAACCCAGCCCGGTGATGATCGCCCTGATCATATCGGCGACAAGTTGGATGGAGGTCGCCCGGATCGTCGAGGCCGAGGTCAAATCCCTGCGCAATCAGGACTTTGTGCAGGCCGCGCATATGTTGGGCCTGTCCGGGCGCTGGATCATGTTCCGCGAGCTTTTGCCCAATGCCATCGGCCCGATCATTGTCGCCGCCAGTCTGACCGTGGCCCGCGCGATCTTGCTTGAGGCCTATATCAGCTTTCTCGGCTACGGCATCCAACCGCCGCTGCCAAGCTGGGGCAATATGCTCAACGGCGCGCAGCAATATCTGGCCTCCGCACCCTGGCTCGCCATCGTGCCGGGGGTGGCGATCACCATCGCTGTGACCGGGTTCAACTTTATCGGCGACGGGCTGCGCGATGCCTTTGACAGTCGCAGTGGTGGACGTTGAGATGAGCCGCAGATTTTCAAAATTCGAAGACACTCTATGGCATGCGACCGCGAGCGCCGCGCCCAAAACCGCGCCGCTTGCGGGCACGGTCACGGCCGATGTCTGCATCGTGGGGGCGGGATATTCCGGGTTGAGCACCGCCTTGGAACTGGCGCGGCAAGGCGTGTCTGTGGTGGTGCTGGAGCGCAAGGAGATCGGCTTTGGCGGCTCCGGGCGCAACGCCGGGCATTGCACCCCGACCTTCACCCATTACAGCCTGCCCGAGCTGCGCCGCGTGTTGGGCGCGCCTTGGGCCGAGCGCCTGATCCACCGCCAAACCCGCGCCAATGACAAGGTGAGCGAGATGATCGCGCGCTACGGCATCGACTGCGAATGGGAGCAAAACGGCTACGTTCAGGGCGCGCTCTATCCCAGTCATTTGAAAACACTGGAAAAACGCGCGCAGGAGTATAACAGCATCGGCGCGCGCACCCGGATGTTGGACCGCGATGAGACTCGCGCGATCACCGGATCGTCGCGGTTCTATGGCGGCTGGCTTCACGAGGAGGCGGGCGGGCTGAATGCACTTGGCTATGCCCGCGGCCTTGGCCGCGCGGTCCAAACAGAGGGCGGGTGCATTTTCACGGACACCGAAGTCACTGGCTGCGTGCGCGACAATGGCGCATGGGTCGTGCACACACCGCATGGCGCGGTGCGGGCCGAAAAAGTGATCTACACCACCGGCGCTTACACCGTGGCAGGCTGGCCGAAACTCGACCAGACCTTTCGCATCATGCGAGTGTTCGTGGCTGCAACCCAACCCCTGTCCGAGGCCGCTCAGGCGGTGGTTTTGCCCAAACGCACCACCATCCAGGACGGGCGCGGTGACATTTACGTCTATAAATACAATGCCCAAAACCGCATCGTCGCCTCGATGTTCCCGATGGGACAGCGCGGCCGCGATCCCAAATTCACCCGCCAAGTGCTCTCGGATCGGCTAAAATGGCTACACCCGGAGCTGCGCGAAGACCTCAGGTGGGAGTTCTTTTGGTATGGCGAATTGGACATGCAGCGCAAAACCATCCCCCGGCTTTACAGCCTCGCCCCCGGTGTCGTCGCCATGACCGGACTGTCCGGGCGCGGTGTGCCGACCGGGTCGATGATCGGCGGCATCCTGTCCGACTGGGCCATGGGCGTGGCGGAGGCCAATCTGGACCTCAAAATCGAACCGCTCCATGCCCAACCGCGGTATATGTCCATCGCCCCGCAGGCGGCGCTGCGCGGATACCGTTTGCGCGATTGGGCGCGCGCGAAAACACAAGGGGCGCCTTTGCCGCCTCATGCCTAGACCCCCGTTCAACTCAACCGAAATATCGCGGTGCCCGAGTGTACCGCAACAGGAGTGAAGACCCATGCCAGGACCTAAACTGGACCCCGTCGCCAGTGATCTAAGCCTCCCCGGAGCCGTTGATGTTGTGATCATCGGCGGTGGCATCGTTGGGGTCTGTACCGCGCTTGAGCTGGTTGAACGCGGTCTCAAGGTGGCGATTTGTGAAAAGGGCGAGATCGGCTGTGAGCAGTCGAGCCGCAATTGGGGTTGGGTCCGGCTGACCCATCGCGACCTGCGCGAAATGCCGTTGATGGTGGAATCGGTGCGGCTTTGGAAAGGCCTTGATGCGCGCATCGAAGGCGACACCGGCTATCGCCAATGCGGCGTCACTTTCACCTGTGCCACCGATGCGGCACTGGCCGAAGAACGCATCTGGCTTGAGCATCTCAAAGACTATCAAATCCCCGCCAAACTTCTCACCCGCGACGAGGCTTTGGCGCAATTTGACGGGCTCGACCTCGACATCAAAGGCGCGCTTTACAATCCGCATGATGGCCGCGCCGAGCCGCAAAAAGCCGCCCCTGCGATTGCCCGCGCGGTTCAGGCCCGTGGCGGCACGGTGCATCAAAACTGTGCCGTGCGTGTGGTTGAAACCGACGGGGGCAAGATCAGCGGCGTCGTCACCGAACAGGGCCGCATTGCCTGTTCCAAAGTCTTGGTGGCGGGCGGCGTCTGGTCGCGGCTGTTCCTTGGCAATCTGGGCATTGAGTTACCGCAACTGCGCACCAAAAGTACGGTTTTGGCGACAGAGCCGGTGCCAAATGGCCCCGATGGCACGGTCAAATTCAAAGATTTCGCCCTGCGCAAACGCCGCGATGGCGGCTATACTGTTGCCTCCGCCCTGCCCAGCAAATATCAATTGACGCCCGACAGTTTCCGCCTGTTCTCCGCCTTTCTGCCAACGCTGAAAAACGAA
This sequence comes from Roseobacter sp. TSBP12, assembly GCF_009129705.1. Classification (NCBI taxonomy): domain Bacteria; kingdom Pseudomonadati; phylum Pseudomonadota; class Alphaproteobacteria; order Rhodobacterales; family Roseobacteraceae; genus Roseobacter; species Roseobacter sp. TSBP12. The sequence continues at coordinate 43,693 of NZ_PYIB01000057.1, read as the reverse complement.
TGGCGCAACATCAATCTGGGCATCGGCCCGGCATTTCTGGACGCGTTGCGCACCCGTCGCCATTGGGGGCCAAAGGATCGCACACCGTTTGAAGACACCCGCGTGCTCGACCCTGCCCCCGACCCCGCCGCAATTGACAAGGTGTTCGACATCATCAAAGCCGCCTACCCGCTGTTTCGCAACGTTGGCGTGGCACAGCGCTGGGCCGGGTATATCGACGTATTGCCCGACATCATCCCGGTGATTTCCCCCACCGAAGGTGTCAAAAACGGCCTGCCCGGCCTGTTTGTCGCCACCGGATTTTCCGGTCATGGCTTTGGCCTAGGCACCGGGGCGGGGCGTTTGGCGGCGGATTTGATCACCGATCACCCGCCCGTGGTCGACCCCACACCGTTTCGGTTGCATCGCTTCTCGGATGGCTCGAAAATCACCCCTCTGAGTGGTGTGACCAGCCGATAAGACAGACCCCGGTCAAACAGGACAACCGCATGACGCTTTTGCTCAACACCCGTGACACCGACCGCATCGACGCCTTTCGCGCGACCTTTGCCCGCGACCTGCCCGATGTCACGCTGGTGACCCCGGAGGAGGCCTTTGATCCGGCTCAGGTGCGCTATGTGTTTACATGGCTGCCGCTGCCGGATTGGTCGATGTTCCCGGCGCTTGAGATCGTCTTTTCGGTCAGCGCCGGAGTCGATCAATTCGCCACCCTGCCGCCGGACTTGGCCTTGATCAAAATGAGCGATCCAAACAACACGCGGATGGTGGTCGAATATGTGCTGAGCGGCTGTCTGGCCTGTCTGCGCGATCTGCCGTCATATGCTTGGGCACAGCGGCATCAGGACTGGAAGGCCGCCCCGGTGCGCTGCGCCGCCGACACCCATGTGGCCGTTCTCGGACTGGGCGAAATCGGCTGTCTGGCGGCCGAGGCGCTCAGGGATATCGGGTTTCAGGTCTCTGGCTGGTCGCGCTCACAAAAGTATCTGCCCGGTGTGACCTGTGTCACCGGAAACGAGGCGCGCGACCATCTGCTCTCGCAGGCGGATATCCTGGTCTGCCTGTTGCCTCTGACGCCTGAGACGCGCGGGATTTTGAACTGCGAGACCTTTGCCAGAATGAAACCCGGTGCCAACCTTGTCCATGTCGGGCGCGGCGCGCACTGTGACTTTGGCGATCTGGCTGAGGCGCTGGGGCGCGGCCATCTGCGCAATGCGGTGATTGATGTGTTTGACACCGAACCCCTGCCCGAGGGCGATGCAGTCTGGGCGCTGCCCCGAACCTTTCTGACCCCGCATATTGCCGGGCGCACCGATGCGCAGACCGGGGCGCAAAACGTTGCCACCAATATTGCCCGCCACAAGGGTGGGCTTGATCTGTTGTGGCAGGTGGACCGCCGCAAAGGCTACTGAAAACACAATACAAAAACCCCCGCAAGCGGAACGCAGCTTGCGGGGGGATTGGCATCACGGGAGGAGGATGTGATGCGGGAGGAGAGGTTTGATTTAAAGCCTTTTGCATTTTTCCTGAATCAGGACATGTGGCAAACGCTCACGAGCCGTCGATGGTGTGGGCGTTTCGCCTATGATCTGGCTCAGATCAAAGGCAAAACGCTTTAGACGCGGCGTCCCGCCTCGGCGGCGATGTCACGGATTGAGTGGCGGGAAATCCCGAGGTCGGTCAATTCATACTCCGTCATCATCGAGAGTTCGCGAAACACGCGATCTGCTTCGGCGCGTTGGGCACGGCGGTGGGAAAATTCGGCACGCAACGCAGCAAAACGATCCATAAACGGCTGCGTGACGGCGAGGTTTTGGGTCATATAGGCCATGGTAATCGCTCCTTTGGTCTGTCGCTCTGTTTTGGGATACATTGGCTTTCAAAGCGCTTCGATCCCCTGTCTTGCACCCTATATGCGCCTGTTAGCGCCCTCACACCAGAGACAAGGCGCGAAGGCCGTCATGCACAAGACGCATAGCAAACGCCGAAAGCCATGCATCAAACGAAGATACCCCCTGTCTCGCCCACACTTGCAAGACGCGCCCCCTTTATGATCTATGGGCACAGGCTTATCTATGGATCAGACAGGCCACGATCAAAGACATCAGGCCACGCACAAAGACATAAGGACCGCTCATGCCCCTCGCCCAAACGCTCGCCAAATCCGTCTCCGTCGGCCCAGAGGGGTTGAGCCGTCCGGTCACCCTGTCCAACGCCCTGCCCTTTGGACTGATCGCGGGCCCGTGCCAGTTGGAAAGCCTCGATCACGCCCGCATGTTGGCCGAACGGATCGCCGAGGCCTGTGATGCGACGGGCACGCCGTTCATTTTCAAAGGCTCCTATGACAAGGCCAACCGCAGTTCTCTGTCGGGCAAACGCGGCCTTGGCGCCGAGACGGGTCTCTCTATCCTGTCCAAGATCCGCGACGAATTTGGCTGCCCGGTGCTGACCGACGTGCATGAAACCCACCATTGCGCCATGGCCGCCGAGGCGGTGGATGTGTTGCAAATCCCGGCGTTTCTGTGCCGTCAGACCGATCTGTTGCTGGCCGCTGGCGAAACCGGCAAAACCATCAACATCAAAAAGGGGCAATTTCTGGCTCCTTGGGACATGGACAATGTGGCGGCGAAAATCGCCTCGACCGGCAATGACAAGATCATGCTCTGTGATCGCGGCACCTCCTTTGGCTACAACACGCTGGTGAGCGATTTCCGCGGCCTGCCCCGCATGGCCGAAACCGGCTATCCGGTCTGTTTTGACGCCACCCATTCGGTGCAACAACCGGGTGGCAATGGCACCTCGACGGGCGGCGATCGCACCATGGTGCCGCCTTTGGCACGCGCCGCCGTGGCTGTGGGCGTGGCTTGTTTGTTCATCGAGACCCACGAAGACCCGGACAATGCGCCCTCGGACGGGCCAAATATGGTGCGGATCGAAGACCTGGCCGGGCTGTTGTCCACCCTGCGCGCCTTGGATCAGGTCGTAAAACCCGGCACCTAAACCCGGACTGGTTAAGCGCGGGTGAAAGCTCAAATTTTCAGATAAGCGCCGCGCCCGTGCCGCAATTTGGTGCCGGACGTGGCCGCATTTGAAAACAATTCTGATGAGACCAACCATCAGGATGTTCCAAAGGGGTTTTCCAAATGCAAACAGTGCCACAAAAACCGCAAGCCAATCCGAAGCCGCAACAGGTGCCGCAGCCACAAGCCCGCGCGCCGCTGCCGTTTATTGTCAAACGCACCGTCAGCTACACCGATTGGGCCGCATTGTAACGCGAGGTAACGCGCGCCCAAAGAGACCATCAGATCGCTTGACGCCCGTAGCGTTGCCTTGGCACACTCACAGAACCGTTCCCTCCTGCTGTGCCAAGGCCCGTCATGCCCTCTCCCGTCTCTTCCATCCGCAACCTCGGCCCGACCTCGGACGCCTCATATGCCCGCGCCGGGATCACCTCCGCCGAGGCCCTGCGCGACCTCGGCCCGGATGCCGCCTATGCCCGGCTTTTGGCCCATGGCAGCCGGCCCCATTTCATCGGCTATTACGCATGGTGATGGGGCTTCAGGGGCGGCCTTGGAATGATTGCAAAGGGGCGGAGAAAACCGCCCTGCGCGCCCGGTTTGATGCGATTGTCAGTGCCGCCTTGGCCGATGACACGGCGCCGCCCATCGGGATCGAGGTGATTTTGGACACCATCGGCACAGGACTTAGACGTTGATCAGCCCCTGTTTTTACCGCGACCAAATCCGGATCAAACAAAAAGGCCGCCCCGAATGGAGCGGCCTTTCATAGTGTCAAATCAGAACGGTCTTAGCCAACCAGTTCGAGACCGGAGAAGAAATAAGCGATTTCTGCCGCGGCGGTTTCCGGAGCGTCGGAGCCGTGCACGGAGTTTTCGCCAACGGAAAGCGCGAATTCGGCGCGGATGGTGCCGGGAGCGGCGTCTGCCGGGTTGGTGGCGCCCATGATTTCGCGGTTTTTCGCGATGGCGTTTTCACCTTCGAGAACCTGAACCACAACCGGCTCGGAGATCATGAAGTCACACAGTTCGCCAAAGAAAGGCCGGTCTTTGTGCACGCCGTAGAACACCTGCGCCTGAGCCAGGGTCATTTGAATGCGCTTGGATGCGATCACGCGCAGGCCAGCTTCTTCGAATTTCGCGACGATGGCGCCGGTCAGGTTGCGTTTGGTGGCGTCGGGTTTGATGATGGAGAAGGTGCGCTGGATAGCCATGGGAGGAACCTCTTGGATCGGTTTTTAAGGAAACCGGGCACAAGCGAACCCGCACCCGAAGATTGCGCGCCGGATAGCACGGGTGGGCGGCTTTGAAAAGCAGAGTTTGAAAAGCGGTGATTGACCTTCGCCGCAGTCTCAGGCATGGCTCGCCACATGTTGAAAATTCGCGATATCACCTATTCCGTTGACGGCCGCACTCTGATCGAGAATGCCTCCGCCACCATTCCCACCGGCCACAAGGTCGGGATTGTCGGTCGCAATGGCGCCGGCAAGACCACCCTGTTTCGCATCATTCGGGGCGAATTGGTCCTTGAAGGTGGCGTGATCGAAATGCCCGCTCGCGCCCGCATCGGTGGCGTGGCCCAAGAGGTGCCGGGCAATGAGGTCTCACTGGTGAACACGGTGTTGGCGGCCGATGCCGAACGCGAAAGCCTGATGGCCGAATCCGAGACCGCAACCGACCCGCATCGGATTGCCGAAATTCAGACCCGTTTGGCCGATATTGACGCCTGGTCTGCCGAAGGCCGCGCCTCCAGCATTCTCAAAGGTCTGGGATTCACCGAAGAAGAAATTCACATGCCCTGCTCCGCCTTTTCCGGCGGCTGGCGGATGCGTGTGGCGCTGGCGGGCGTGTTGTTCTCACAGCCCGACCTTCTGCTTCTTGATGAGCCGACCAACTACCTCGATCTTGAGGGCGCTTTGTGGCTGGAAAGCTACCTTGGCCGCTACCCACATACGGTGTTGTTGATCTCCCACGACCGCGCACTTTTGAACCGCGCCGTGGGCGGCATTTTGCACCTCGAGAGCAAAAAACTGACGCTTTATACGGGCGGCTATGATGATTTCGCCAAAACCCGCGCCGCACAGCGCGCGGTTCAGGCGGCGGCGGCGAAAAAACAAGACGCGGCGCGTGAGCACCTGCAAAGTTTTGTCGATCGGTTCAAAGCCAAGGCCTCGAAAGCAAAACAGGCGCAGTCCCGCGTTAAGATGCTGGAAAAAATGGAGAAAATCACAGCACCCGAAGATGCGGCGCGGGTGGTGTTTTCCTTCCCTGAGCCCGAAGAACTGTCGCCGCCGATCATCAACATGGAAAACGCATCCGTGGGTTACGATGGCAAACAAATCCTCGGCAAGCTCGATCTGCGCATCGACCAAGACGACCGGATCGCGCTTTTGGGCCGCAACGGCGAGGGCAAATCGACGCTCTCGAAACTGCTGTCCAACCGCCTCGCGCCGATGGGCGGCAAGATGGTGCAGCACAACAAATTGCGCATCGGTTTCTTTGCACAGCATCAGGTCGATGAGCTCTATCTCGATGAGACGCCGCTGCAGCACCTTCAAAGCGCTATCCCCGGCATGTTGGGGCCAAAACTGCGCGCCAAACTGGCCGGATTTGGCCTTGGCGCGGATCAGGCGGACACCGAAGTCGGGCGCTTGTCCGGTGGGCAAAAAGCGCGTTTGTCGCTGCTTCTGGCCACGCTTGATGCGCCGCATTTGTTGATCCTCGATGAGCCGACCAACCACCTCGACATCGAAAGCCGCGAGGCGCTGGTTGAGGCGCTGACGGCCTATACGGGCGCGGTTGTCTTGGTCAGCCACGACATGCATTTGCTGTCGCTGGTGGCGGATCGGCTGTGGCTGGTGAAAGACGGTCGGGTCGCCCCCTATGAGGACGATCTGGACGCCTATCGCCGCCTGTTGTTGACGGGTGATGACAAACCGAAAGAGGCCAAAGCCAAGGCTGCCAAACAGGCCGCCCCGGCGAAAAAGGCCAGCCGCGAGGACATCCAAGCCTTTAAGGCCGAGATTCGCAAATGCGAAGAGCGCGTTGGCAAGCTCAACGACATGAGCAAGAAATTGCAGATCAAACTGGCCAACCCGGCGCTTTACGAAGACAAAGAGGCGGCGGTGATCTGGCAAAAGAAATATTCCGAAGTTGTGGACGCGCTGGAACGCGCGGAATCTCTTTGGATGGATGCGCTTGAAAAGCTAGAAAAAGCAACCAGTTAAGACAGGCCTTTGATGGAGCTTCAAACCCTCATCACCGCGTTTTTGACCCTGTTCGTGATCATTGATCCGATCGGGCTTGCACCGCTATTTGTCGCGCTCACCCCCGGCGCTTCTGCCGCGCATCGGCGGGCCGTCGGCCTGCGCGCGGTGACGATTGCCTTTGTGATCCTGACGGTGTTTGGCCTGTTTGGCGACCACGTCCTGACCTTTGTTGGCATCTCCATGCCGGCCTTTCGCATCGCGGGCGGGCTTTTGTTGTTTTTGACCGCCCTTGAGATGTTGTTTGAAAAACGTTCGAAACGGCGCGAAGAACATGCGCAGCACCCCGAACATCAACCGGTCGAAGACCCGTCGGTCTTTCCGCTGGCCACACCGCTTTTGGCGGGTCCGGGGGCGATCACGTCGATGATCTTGCTGATTGATCAATCCGAGGGTGTCAGTGGCGTGTTTTTCGTCCTTGGCGTCTTGTTGGCCGTGCTTTTGGTGGTGCTGTTTTTCTTTGTGATGAGCACCGCGATGGAGCGGATTTTGGGCGCGACGGGCATCAATGTGGTGACGCGGTTGATGGGGATGCTCTTGGCTGCGCTCTCCGTACAATTCGTCATTGACGGGCTCAAAGCGGTGTTTTTCTAACATTTACCTGATAGTTGCGTGACTGGCGCCTGTGTCACGCTGACAAATCCGAAAACACACCCTATCTATACCCCATGGACAGCTTTGACACCGCCCGCATTCTTTACCTGTCGCTCCTTCTGGGGGCGGTTGGATTTTATTACATCGTCGCCAACCGTCGCAATCTGGGGCAGCTGTTGCGCCATGCCGCGCTTTGGGCGCTGATTTTTATCGGCGCTTTGGCGGCGGTGGGACTGTGGCAAGACGTGCGACCGCGCCTTGCCCCGGCGCAAATCATCCGAGGCGATGGCGTGATTCAGGTCGATCGCGATCAAAGCGGGCATTTTTCACTCACCGCTATCGTCAACGGCGCACCCGTTGAGTTTTTGGTCGATACCGGCGCGTCCAATGTGGTGCTCTCGCTCAAAGACGCCGAACGCGCCGGGATCAATGTCGACGATCTGACCTTTACTGGCCGCGCTCAGACCGCCAATGGCACCGTGCGCACCGCCCCGGTCAAGATTGACACATTGAGTTTGGGCGGCATTCAGGACGACCGGGTCCGCGCCTATGTCACCGATGGCGATCTGTTTGGATCGCTCTTGGGGATGGATTACCTGCGCCGCTATGATCGCATTGAAATCAAACAGGATAAGTTGATTTTGACCCGCTGATTGGGACCGCGCAAACCGGTCAGGCGCTTTCGGCCTTCTTTTCCCATCTGCCGCTTTCCTCGGACCAGTATTGCGCCTGTGCCCCCGCGCCTGTCAGCGATTTCCATTGCACCCGCGCCTGTTGCACCGCCTCCGGGTCGTGACCGTCAAACAGGATACAGACCCGATCCGCGCGGGCGACCTCGTCGGCACTGATCTCGGCACCACCGACACTCATGATGCAGGAGGCCCGATTGGTCCCCGGCGCGAGCGTCAACAGAATGGGTTGATCGGCATCATGCGGCCCATTTGCCAAACCATGCGGTAAAAACCCGTCGCGCGCCCAAAGCGCGGTATCAAGCGCCGCAAGCGTCTGTTCCGAGCGCCCCCGGACCTCAACCCGCCAGCCTGCCGCGAGAGATTTCTCCGACAGGCTGGCCAGGGTCACGGCCAGAGGCGCTTGGGTCAAGTGATAGAAAAAGGCAGCGCCCATAAGGGATTAAGCCTCTTTATTCATGTCATCGACAAGGCGGTTGAGCGCCAAAACGCCCCAACCTGTCGCGCCTTTCGGGGCCAGAGTGGTCGGAGTTTTCGTCAAAGCCACGCCCGCGATGTCGAGGTGAATCCAAAGGGTTTCGTCTTTGACAAAGCGTTTGAGAAATTGCGCCGCAGTGATCGACCCGGCCGCCCGGTCGCCGACGTTTTTCATATCCGCAACATCGGATTTGAGCATCTTGTCGTAATTCGCGCCCATCGGCATCCGCCATGCGCCCTCGCCCTCCGCGCTGGCCGCTTTGAGAAACGCGTTGCAGAACGGATCATCGTTGGAGAAGACGCCCGCGTTCTCATGGCCGAGACCGATGATGATGGCGCCGGTGAGCGTGGCCAAATTGACCATGGCGCGGGGCGCAAAACGGTCTTGGGCATACCACAACACATCGGCCAGAACCAAACGGCCCTCGGCGTCGGTGTTGATGATCTCAACCGTGTCGCCTTTCATCGAACGGACCACATCGCCCGGACGGGTCGCGTTGCCATCGGGCATATTTTCAACGATGCCGACAATGCCCACCACATTGGCGGCGGCTTTGCGCAGGGCCAGCGACTTCATCACGCCCGCGACAACACCCGCGCCGCCCATGTCCATGGTCATGTCTTCCATGCCAGCCGCCGGTTTGATCGAAATCCCGCCAGTGTCAAACACCACGCCCTTGCCGACAAGAGCCAATGGAGCTTCGTCCTTGCCGCCCTTCCATTGCATCACAACCACTTTCGACGGGCTGGTCGACCCTTGGCCCACGGCCAAAAGCGTGCGCATCCCCAAGGCTTCGAGATCGGCCTCTTCCAGCACTTCAACCTCAAGACCCAAGGCCTCCAAGGCTTTGAGACGGTTGGCGAATTCGGTGGTATTGAGGATGTTGGATGGCTCCATCACCAGATCGCGGGTGAAGAACACGCCTTCGCTCAGCGCCTCGATGGTGGAGAGATCGACGGTCTCGGGTTTGGTCACGGCAATCGTCACCTCGGGGATGTCCTTGGCCGGGCCGTCGCCCATGTGATCGGAGAATTTGTAATGCTTGAGCGCCACGCCCAACGCCAGCTCTTCGACGCGTTTGACACTACCGGGCAGCACCAAAGCGCCCGCTTTTGTGACCGCATCCCCAATCGCAGCACCCGCCTTGCGCGCCAATTCAACAGAGGCCTGATTGGACAGTTTCACCACCTGAATCGCCTCGGCCGCCATGCCCGCCGGATAGGCCAAATCTTTGCCCTCGCCTTCGGCCATCTCCTCAAACGTATCGCTTTCCACGAACCGCGCCAGCGCGCCTTTGCTCAAACGGTTGATGCGGCGGGCGGCTTGGCTCAGCGTGCCCTCCGGGCTCACCACAACGGCGACACGCCCGCTTGCGGTGGCGATGGCATCAAGATCAAGGGCAGCAACTGTCGGCTTAACGGGTTGGGTCATCGGGAATCCTTTGTCGAATGTGTCGCGTCTGTGCCGATGGGACAGCTCACCGTCCCTTTGGCGCTCGCACTATAGGTAGACCTCAAAGGCGGTGGTGACCAGAGCGAGATTACGGGTTTCTCCCGTCCTCACGGCACGATAAAGTCCGCGCAATCTGTCAGTGGCCTTGGGGAACGCGTTTGGGAAGATTCGACAAATACATGCTTCAGCAATTGCTGATGCTGTTCGGGTTTTTCTCGCTCGTTCTGGCTTTGGTGTTCTGGGTCAACAAGGCGGTGAGCCTTTTGGATTGGCTGATGGGCGATGGTCAATCGGCCTCGGTGTTTTTGCAACTCACGCTGTTGTCCCTGCCAACGATCCTGGTCAATCTGTTACCGATCGCGGCCTTTGCCGCCACGGTCTACGTCACCAACCGTTTGTCGGCAGAATCGGAGTTGGTGGTAGTTCAGGCGGCGGGCTATTCGCCTTATCGCCTCGCGCGCCCGGTGTTTTTCTTTAGCCTTATCGTGGCCGCGATGGTGGCGATCTTGGCCCATGTGTTGGTGCCGCTTTCCGTGCAAGAACTGGACATGCGCCGCAGCGAGATTGCCCGCGATGTCACCGCGCGGCTGTTGACCGAGGGCACATTTGTCCACCCGACCAAGGGCATCACCTTTTATGTGCGCAACATTTCGGCGGCGGGCGAATTGGAAGATATCTACCTGTCCAACAGCCGTGATGCGAGCCAGCGCCAAAGCTTTATGGCGTCGCGCGCCCTGATCGTCAAAGGCGATGGCAGCACCGAAAACGGCGCGCCGATGTTGTTGATGTTTGATGGCATGGCGCAGACCTATGAGTTCAGCGGCAAACGTCTGTCCGTCACCCGTTTTGACAGTTTCGCCTATGGGCTTGGTGGCCTGATAAACACCGATGTGGCCGGGACACGTTCGATCCGCGCGACCACCACATTTGATCTGTTGCGCGCAAACCCCGCGCTTCAGGCCGACACCGGAGTCAGCAAAGATGGCATGATCGCCGAGGCCAATATGCGTATGAACAAAGCCCTTCAGAGCATAGCGATCAGCCTGATCGGCTTTGGCACGCTGATCGTCGGCGGATTTTCGCGCTTTGGCCTGTGGCGACAGATTTTGGTCGCCATCGTGCTTTTGGTGGTGGTCAAGTCCATCGACAACACGCTCGAAGGGATGATTGACAATGACGCGCGGCTTTGGCCGTTTCGATATTTCGCCACGCTTTTGGGACTTGGCATGTCATGGGCCTTGCTGTGGAAAGCCGCCCATCCGCGCCTGCGCCGCGCGCCCGGTTTGGGGAGCGCATCATGAGGCTTGATCTCTATTTCGCCCGCCGGTTTTTGCGGGCTTTGCTGATCGTCATGGCGATTTTCGCCGGGCTGATCGTGATGGTCGAAAGCCTCGATCAAATCCGCAATTTCTCTGGCCTCGACATTGGATCTATGGCGATTTTTTCCATGGCTTTGCTGCGCCTGCCGCGCACGATCTATGATATACTGCCAATCATCGTGGTGATTGCGACGCTGGTGTTGTTTCTCGGGCTGGCGCGCTCCTCGGAACTGGTCGTCTCTCGGGCCTCCGGGCGCTCGGCGTTGCGGTCCTTGCTGCCACTGGTGGTGGTGGTCTTTCTGTTTGGTCTCTTGTCGGTTGCGGTGTTGAACCCGGTGGCGTCGACCACCGCGCGCAGCTTTGAAACCCGCTCAGCGCTTTATCTCAAAGGCGAGCGTCAGGTGTTTTCGGTCTCGGACGAAGGGCTCTGGCTGCGGGAAGGCTCGCAAGACGGCCAAATGGTGATCCGCGCCACGCGGTCCAATCTGGATGGCTCCGAATTGTTCGACGTCAGCTTTATCGGCTTTGCCAAAGCGGGCCTGCCGCTCTATCGGATCGAGGCGGAAGAGGCGCGCATCAAAGGCGGACAATGGCAGCTTGTGAACGCCAAACGCTGGCCGCTTTTGGGGGCCGCCAACCCAGAGGCGGCGGCGACCTATCACGACACACTGACACTCAACACCACGCTGACCCTTGCGGAAATCCAGGACCGCTTTGGCACCCCGCAAGCCGTGTCGATCTGGGATATGTCGGGCTATATCAAAAAGTTGGAAACCGCAGGTTTTTCGGCGCGCAGCTATAAAATGTGGCTGCAAAGCGAATTGGCCCTGCCCTTTACCTTTGTCGCCATGCTGTTGATCGGGGCCGGGTTCACCATGCGTCACACCCGGCTGGGGCGGACCTCGACCTTGGTGGTGACAGCGATCATCCTGGCCTTTGCCTTTTTCTTTCTACGCTCTTTCGCAATCATTTTGGGGCAAAACGGGCTTTTGCCGATCTCTTTGGCGGCATGGGGCCCGCCGATGGCGGTGATTTTTGCCTCTCTTGCGCTGCTGCTGCATTTGGAGGATGGATAGGCCATGACTGTCTCACCTCTTCCTCCCGAGCGCCCGCTGCGCCCTGCCCGTTTGGCTCTGGCCTTGGCCCTGAGCTTTGGCTTTGGTCTGGCCCTGCCGGACGCGCAAATCGGCGCCGCCTTGGCCCAAGACAGTCAAGAGGACCAAGCCCTGCCCACAGCACTTTTGGCCGACAGCGTCAGCTTCGATGGCACTGTGCTGATCGCCACGGGCGCGGTCGAAGTGATCCAAGGCAACGTGCGTCTGACCGCCAGCCGGATCACCTTTAACCAAAGCACCGGGCAATTGCAGATCGACGGCCCGATCCGTCTGACTGAAAGCGGCGGTGACACGGTGATCTTGGCCTCAAGCGCCGATCTCGATACCGGGCTTAAAAACGGCATCATGACCTCGGCGCGGATGGTCGTCGACCGCCAATTGCAACTCGCCGCCGCCCGGCTTGATGTCGTGGACGGGCGCTATCTGCGGCTCTCAAAGACGGTCGCCTCGACCTGTGAAGTGTGCGCCGCCCATCCTGTGCCCTTGTGGGCAATCCGCGCCAGCGAGGTGATCCACGACAGTGAGGCGCATCAGCTTTATTTCACCAACGCGCAATTGCGCATCGCCGATGTCCCGGTGTTGTGGTTGCCACATCTGCGCGTTCCCGATCCCACTCTCAAACGCGCGCGCGGTTTTTTGATCCCAGAGCTGCGCACGGATTCCACCTTGGGCACCGGGATTGAAACCCCCTATTTCATCCCACTGGGCGACAGCCGCGATCTGACGATTTCGCCCTATATCGCCACCAAAACCACCACGCTGGGCCTGCGCTATCGCCAAGCCTTTGCCCGCGGCGAGATCGAAGTGAACGGCGCGGTGAGTGCGGACGACACCCGCGATGGCACCCGCGCCTATCTCTTTGCCGAAGGCACATGGCATCTGGGCAATGGGTTTGAATTCGGGGCCGATCTGCGCGCCGCCTCCGACATTGCCTATCTGGTGGATTACGGCATTTATGACGGCGATTTTTTGCCCTCCAAACTGACCCTCACGCGCTATTCCAAAGGCGAGGCCTTTGATGCGCAGTTGATCCATATGCGCACTTTGCGCGCTGCCGATTTGGGGATCGAAGACACGTTGCCGTTCTTTTTGGGCGAGGTCATGTATGAACGCCGGGTCGATCCGGGCGCCATTCCCGGTGCCTTGACCTTTGGCCTCTCCGCCTCCTCCTCCTATCGCGATTCAGAGGTCGATATTGACGGCTATGACGTCTTGCGCCTGGGTGCCGAGGCGGCCTGGATCACCAGCGCAGTGTTCGGGCCGGGGCTGAAATGGGACAGCACCGCCGCCGCCTATGTCGATGCCTATGCCATGCATCAAAATTCAACCTATGAAGACACCGTCGCGCGATTCACCGGGTCGTTTGAGAGCAAACTGAGCTGGCCCTTGACCCGCACCACGGCGACAGGGGCCTCCGAACTGATCGAACCGATGATCCAACTCGGGTGGTCTGACAGCATCGGCGGCGACGTCCCAAACACCGATTCGACCCTTGTGGAATTTGACGAGGGCAATCTGATGACCCTCGCCCGCTTTCCCGGCGCGGATCGCCGCGCCACCGGGGTTACGGCGGCGGCGGGTCTGCATTTTGCCCATTACGCCGAGACCACCCAATATGAGATCACCCTCGGTCGGGTGCTCTATCTCGATGACAGTGCCGAATATTCCGACGCCTCGGGGCTGTCCACCACGCAATCGGATTGGCTTTTGGGTGCCTCTATCGCCTTTGACGCGGGCTTTGATACCCGCCTCGCCTTTCAAACCCGGTCCTTGTTTGATGATGCGTTTGATTTGGCCAAATGGGAAACCCGTCTCGATTACATGCGGCCCCGCTACACTCTCGGCGCGTCTTACGCCTATGTGGTGGCCGATGCGATGGAACATCGCGACACGGCGCTCAATGAGTTCGGCTTCGATGGCTCCTTCCGATTGGCGAAAAACTGGTCCGCCAACCTCGAATATCTTTACGATTTCACCGAGGATGAGGCGACGCGCACCGGGCTTGGTCTTCAATTCGAAAATGAATGCGCCCGTGTCCGTTTCAAGGTCTCGCGGCGCTATTCCGACACCGAAGCCCTTGATCCCACCACCAGCTATTCCCTCTCCATCGGCTTTGGGGCCTATGGCGCGAACGGTAAAAAAGACACGAGCTGTGGCTTTGGGGCGCTCTAAATCCGCACGCATGGGCAGGCAGCGGCGGGCATATGCCACCGGGAGAAATGCCCGGGCAAAAGGGTGGGACAAACTGGGCCGCGCAATCCGCTTGGCCCGCGCGTCGAAACCTCTTAGAAAGAGGTCAGACGCCATAAGCAGGCAACACACGAGGGTGGGCATGAGACGTAAATTCGGGGCACTCGACACATCGCAGAGCAGAGCAATCAAGCGCCACGGCGCGCGTCGGATGTCTGCCGCGTTCCGCAGCATGGCGCGCGGCATGGTGCAGATGGCAGCCCTTGCGGCGCTGTCGCTTTCGGCCCTGTCTGTGACCCTCTCTCCCGTGCTGGCGCAAAACATGTTTGCCCCTGTCGCCTATGTGAATGACAAGGTGGTGACCCGCTATGAACTGACCCAACGCGTGGCACTTTTGCGCGTTTTGGGTGGGGCGGCCTCGGAAAAAGACGCGCTTGATGCGCTGATCGACGAACGTCTCAAGGCCGAAGCCGCAGCCCGCGTGGGGTTGCGCATCACCGACGAACAAATCGCCCAAGGCATTCAGGAATTCGCGGCGCGTGGCCAATTGAAGCCCGAACAATTCCTCAGCCTGATGGCCAAAAACGGCGTTTCGGCCCAGACCGTGCGTGATTTCCTCTCGACCGGGTTGATCTGGCGCGACTATGCCCGTGGCCGTTTTGGTGCCAAGGCACAGGTCTCAGACTCCGAGATCGACCGTGCCCTGCAAAACAATGGCCCCTCCGGCGGCCTGCGCGTGTTGTTGTCCGAACTGTTCCTGCCGGCGCGCACCCCGGAAGAGACGGCAAAATCGGAAGCTTTGGTCAAAGAAATCGCCGCCAACCCGACGATTTCAAACTTTGCCGCGGCGGCCGCAAAATATTCCGTTGCCCCGAGCCGTGAAAAATCCGGTCGCATGGATTGGGTCGCAGTTGGCGATTTGCCGCCCCCCCTGCGCGCCGCTGTGATCACGCTCAAACCGGGCGAAATGACCGCGCCCTTGTCAACAGGCAACGCCATTGGCGTGTTCCAACTGCGCCAAATCGCGGAGACCGATGTGGCAACGCCCAACGCCGACGCCATCGAATATGCCGCTTATTACATTGCCGGGGGCCGCTCTGAGGCGGCGCTCAAACGTGCGGCTCAGGTCAAGGCTTCAGTAGACACCTGTGATGATCTCTACGGCATCGCCAAAGACGAACCCGAAACTGTGTTGCAGATCGACACCCTGCCCGTCAAAGACATCCCCAATGATGTGGCGATTGAACTCTCAAAACTCGATCCGGGCGAAGTGTCCACCGCGCTGACCCGCGCGGATGGGCAAACTTTGGTGTTTTTGATGATGTGTGGCCGCAGCTATGAGGCCAACGACAGCGCCGACCGCGACCAAATCCGCCAACAGCTTTTGTCGCAACGCATCGGCGCCTTGGCCGACAGTTTCGTGGCCGAATTGCGCGCAGATGCGACGATTGTGATCCCATGAGCAAATCCGCCTCCACCGCACCAATCGTCCTGTCCTGTGGCGAACCTGCGGGGGTGGGGCCTGAGATTGCGGTGAAAGCGGCGCAGGCTTTGGACGGATCTGTGCCGTTTTTCTGGCTCGGCGATCCGCGCCATTTGCCCCATGGTGCCCGCTTTGCCGAAATTTCCGATCCCGCCGAGGCGCATCATGTTGCCAGTGGCAGTTTGGCGGTGTTGCGCCATGAGTTTCATGCCCTCGCCACGCCGGGGGTGCCCGATTTTGCCAATGCCCAAGGGGTGATCGACGTGCTGCGCCATGCTGTGGCTTTGGTGCAAACCGGCCAGGCTTCGGCGTTGTGCACCGCGCCGATCCATAAAAAAGTACTCAAAGACGGGGCCGGGTTTGCCTATCCGGGCCATACCGAATTTCTGGCCCATCTGGCCGGCGTCGAGCGGGTGGTGATGATGCTGGCCTGCCCCGAACTACGGGTGGTTCCGGTGACGATCCACATCGCGCTGCGCGATGTGCCTGAGGCGTTCACGCCCGAGCTTTTGGAAGAAACAATCCGCATCACTGCCGCCGATCTGGCCACATTTTGGGGCATTTCCGCCCCACGCATTGCCATTGCCGGGCTGAACCCCCATGCCGGCGAAGGCGGGGCGATGGGCGATGAGGAGCTTGAGTGGATGATCCCGCTGATCACCCGCCTCAAGGGCGAAGGCTTTGATCTCAAAGGCCCGATGCCGCCCGACACGATGTTTCACGCCGCTGCGCGGGCAAACTATGATGTGGCGCTCTGTGCCTATCACGATCAGGCGCTGATCCCGATCAAGACCATTGATTTCGCTGGTGGCGTCAATGTCACGCTGGGCCTGCCGTTTATCCGTACCTCGCCGGATCATGGCACCGCCTTTGACATCGCGGGCCGGGACAAAGCCGACCCAACCAGCCTGATTGCGGCGCTCAAGATGGCGCATGAAATGAGCCATGCCAAAAGGCAAAAGGACCACGGATGACAAGTTTTGATGGGCTGCCACCGCTGCGCGATGTGATCGAGCGGCACGGGTTGGTGGCTAAAAAGTCTTTGGGCCAAAACTTTTTGCTCGACCTCAACCTGACCTCGAAAATCGCCCGTTTGGCGGGGGATTTGTCAAAATGCGATGTCTTGGAGGTCGGCCCCGGCCCCGGCGGTTTGACCCGCGGGCTTTTGGCCGAAGGCGCGCGCAAAGTCTTGGCGGTGGAAAAAGACAGCCGCGCCATTGCAGCCCTCGATGAAATTTCCGCGATCTACCCCGGACGGTTGGAGGTTTTGAACGCCGATGCGCTTGAGATCGACCCGCTGGAGCGGCTGACGCCGCCGGTGCGCATCATCGCCAACCTGCCCTATAACATCGGCACCGAACTTTTGGTGCGCTGGCTGACCCCGCCAAGCTGGCCGCCCTATTGGTCCTCGCTGACCCTGATGTTTCAACGCGAAGTGGCCGAACGCATCGTGGCACAGCCAGGCAGCAAGAAATACGGACGCCTCGCAATCTTAAGCCAATGGCGCACGCGGGCCAATATCGTGATGGAATTGCCGCCCGAGGCCTTTACACCGCCGCCGAAAATCCATTCCGCCGTGGTGCATTTCGAAGCCCTGCCCAAAGCGCGGTTCGAGGCCGATCCGAAAGTCTTGGAACGCATCGTTGCCGCCGGGTTCAACCAGCGTCGCAAAATGCTGCGCGCCTCGTTGAAAGGCGCAGCCCCCGAGATCGAAGATCGCCTGAATGCCGCCGGGATCAAACCCACCGACCGCGCCGAACAAATCTCGGTCGAGGGGTGGTGTGCCTTGGCGCGCGAAGTGGCCAAGACCTAGACCGGAGAGCGCCATGTTTTCGCATGTGACAGTTGGAGCCGATGATTTGCCCCAAGCGGCGGCATTTTATGACGCGGTTTTGGGCGAAATCGGCATGACACAGCGGATGGTTGAGCCGGATGGCGGGCCTGACGCGCGCTGTTGGGTCCGGCCAGAGGCGCCCTATCCCCGGTTTTACGTCTATCAGCCGTTTGACGGTGCCCCCGCGCACGGCGGCAATGGCGCAATGTTGGCCTTTATCGCACCGTCACGCGTGGCGGTGGACGCGGCCCATGCCCAAGGACTTTTGCACGGCGGCACAGATGCTGGCGCGCCGGGGCCACGCCCACATTATGCGCCGGATTATTACGGTGCCTATCTGCGTGATCCTTCGGGCAATAAAATCCATATCGTGCATCGCGCCGAGTTTTGGGACGATCTGACGGATCGTTCAACCCGATAAGGCCCCGATACGCCTCCCGCCAAACGTTGCGCCTAAAGTGTTCCGCCATAAACCTGTTTCACGGGTTTATGGCAAAACGCCCACAACATTGATATGTCTGGCGGCGTCACCTCTTCCCCTCGAAAGGACCCGCCATGGCGCGTTTCACTTCGGCCAAAGCCCCGGCGGCGATGATCGCCCTGATTGCGATCCAGACCTTTTGTGCGGTTTTCTTTGTCTTCGATGTCTTCACCGATCTGCAAGAGGCCGGTGGCAAACCGACCACGCATCTCTTGATCGAAGCGGTGGCGGCGGCGGCCTTGGTTTTGGCGATCCTGCTGGAACTGGGCTATCTGATCGACCTGCAACAGCGCAAAGATCGGTTGGAACACAGCCTGCATGAGGCGTCACAGGCGGTGTTCGATGTGATCGAAAGCCATTTTGACTTGTGGAAACTGTCACCCTCTGAGCGCGATGTGGCGCGGTTTTTGGTCAAAGGCTTTACCATTGGTGAAATCGCCGCATTTCGCGGCAACAAAGAGGGCACGATCAAGGCCCATCTCAATGCGATTTATCGCAAATCCGCGACCCGCAACCGGGCCGAGATGATGTCGGCGTTGATTGATACGCTGATCGACACGGCCCCGCCCTCACACGCCCTCTCTGATCGGGCCTGATCGGCTTCGGACCGCACCAACCTCAAAGATAAAACCCGCACCACCAAGTGCGGGTTTTATCTTTGGTCATAAGCACCGCGCCCAAAGGCCCGTCACCTTATGCAATCACTCTGCGGCCTCGGAACTGTCGCCTGTGTCGGCACTGGCCGCCTCAGCTTTGCCCTTGCCAGTATCACCACCAGCATCACCGCCTGCATTGCCAGACGTCTCGTCCGTCGTTTTGGGTTTGCGCGGCGCGCGCGGTTTGCGCGGGGCACGGGGCTTTTTCGGCGCAGGTGCGGCACTTTCCGGTGTTTCCACCAGTCCGGTGTCATCGCTTGCAGGCTGATCTTGTGTGCTGTGATCGACAAAGACCACATCGGGCTGATCGCCCTCGCCGGCCACCGAAGAGGGCTGGGACGCCGGTTGCGGTGCGGTCTCTGCGGCCTGCTCTTCGCGTTTGCGATGACGCTCGGCACGTTCTGCACGCTCAAGACGTTCCGATTCCTGACGGTCCCGGCGCTCTTGTTGCTCGCGCTCTTGCTGTTCTCGCTGCGCATCCATTTCTTTTTGCGCCACGCTCAACAAGCGCAGGTAATGTTCCGCGTGTTGCTGAAAGTTTTCAGCCGCCACCCGGTCATTGGACAGCTGTGCGTCCCGCGCCAGCTGATTGTATTTGTCGATGATCTGTTGCGGCGTACCGCGCACCTTGCCCTCCGGGCCGGAACTGTCAAACACACGGTTGACGATATTGCCGACGGTACGGGGGCGATTGTTGGTCTTGGACCGCGAACGGTTTTTAGAGGATCTCATACAGTATTCTCTCGAGCCTTTGTCTTCCGGGTTCTTCGGACCGGCTTATGCTAGATCGGGCTTGTCTGTCCCATGCGCTCCCCGAAATGGGAGCCCTCAACGTCTAAGCTGTGTTGGGTAACGGCGCTGGGGACAGAAGTCCTGCCAAACGCTGTCCTCAGTAATCATGTCCCACCCCTGTTGACAAGCAGTTTTTGCGCTCTTCACGGGCTAAATGCGTCCGATGGCCCCTTTGCCGATGCTCCAGCGTCAGGTCAATGTCACAAGATCACGCCCCAGGATCACATCACAAGATCACGTCACAGCATGGCAACGTGGCACCACACTGCAAAGCCCGCGACAGATTTCCTGCGGGCATCATGGCGCATAAGAGTTACGACTTTCCTGACGCATGTCCGAAAGCATCGGCCCATGCTCGGCTCATGGATCGACCCCGGTGTCACTTACCCACGTTGCGCGGATGCGGATTGGGCCCTTGCCCGCACACCACGCGGTCCCGGCCATCGAGATCGGCAATCACCCGCACCGCCTTGAACCCTTGCGCCAGCAACAAATCGGACACGGCAGCGCCCTGCGTCGGGCCGATCTCCAACAGGATACGTCCGCGCGGAGCCAAATGCGCCCGCGCCTCGGCCACAATCGCACGGTAGGCCGTCAATCCATCCGCCTCATCGGTCAACGCCATGCGCGGCTCATAGGCCAGTTCCGGCGACAGATCCGGCATTTCAGAGGCGGCAATATAAGGCGGGTTGGAGACAATCAGATCAAAAGTCCCTTCGACCCCCTGCCACCAATTGGCCAGTTGAAACCGCGCCCGATTGCCAAGACCCAAGGCGGCGCAATTTTGACGCGCCACCGCCAAAGCCGCCTCGGACAAATCCGTGCCAATCCCTTTAGATATAGGGCTTTCCGCAAGCAATGTCAAAAGGATAGCACCCGATCCTGTGCCAAGATCAAGGGCCGAGGCAAAGGGCTGTGTCAGCGCCTCTTGGATCAATATCTCCGTCTCGGGACGCGGGTCCAACACATCGGCACTGACCAGAAACTCCCGACCATAAAAGGCACGGCGGCCCAGAATATGCGACACGGGTTCGCGCGCCACGCGCCGGGCAATGGCGGCGTCAAACGCGGCCTGTGCCCCAGGAGAAATCGCATCGGGCAGCACCAAAGTCAGCCGATCCAAAGCGATCCCCAGCACATGTGCCATCAACAGCCGCGCATCGCGTCCTGCGCCGTCAATCTCGGCCCTCGCCAGCGTGCGGGTGCCGATGACAAGCGCCTGCTGAACGGTAGTCGCCGTGCTCACACCCGATGTCACTGGCCCATCTCCGCCATCAACTGCGCCTGATGATCGGAAATCAGCGCATCAATCACCTCGTCCAAATCTCCGTTCATCACCGCGTCGAGCTTATACAGCGTCAGGTTGATGCGGTGGTCGGTCATCCGGCCTTGCGGAAAATTATAGGTGCGGATGCGCTCGGAGCGATCGCCGGAGCCGACCTGCGATTTGCGCTCGCTTGAGCGCGCATCATGCAGTTTTTGCCGTTCTGCGTCATAGAGCCGCGCGCGCAGCACATTCATCGCGATCTCTCGGTTGCGGTGTTGCGATTTTTCTGAGGAGGTGACGACGATCCCGGTTGGAATGTGGGTGATGCGCACGGCAGAATCGGTGGTGTTGACGTGTTGTCCGCCCGCGCCAGAGGATCGCATCGTGTCGATCCGGATGTCATTGGCGTTGATTTCGATGTCCACGTCCTGCGCTTCGGGCAGAACGGCGACGGTGGCCGCCGACGTATGCACCCGCCCGCCCGATTCCGTGGTCGGCACGCGCTGCACCCGGTGCACGCCGCTCTCGAATTTCATCCGGGCAAAGACGCCCTGCCCCGCGATATTGGCGATGACTTCTTTGACACCGCCCAATTCGCTTTCCTGCAGTTCGATGATCTCAAACCGCCAACCGCGCGCCTCGGCGTAGCGTTGATACATCCGCAACAAATCACCCGCGAACAGCGCGGCTTCATCCCCGCCGGTGCCGGGGCGAATTTCGACGATGGCCGAACCGGTGTCGGCGGAATCTTTCGGCAAAAGCGCGATTTGCAGCGCCTCTTCGGCCAGAGGAAGCCTGGCTTTGAGCACAGGGATTTCCTCAAGCGCCAAAGCCCGCATATCCGGGTCCAAGAGCATCTCTTCGGCCTCTGAGAGATCGGACAACAGGCTTTGATAGGCGTGGATTTGATCCACCACGGGTTTCAAATCGGAATATTCCCGCCCCAAAGCCGCAATATCGCCCGTTCCTTGCGCCATGGAGGCCTCAAGGAATTCAAAACGCTCAACGATCTGGTGCAAACGGTCCTGTGGTATCATGGGGTGATCTGTTGCCCTGCAAATGTCGCAGGGTCAAGAGAGGGCGGCACAGCGCGCCTCAAAATCCTGCAGCCGCCCGCCATGCTGCCACCCGGCGGCCATTGACGCCCATGTCGGAGCGGCCAAAGCGCAGCCGCGCCAAAATCGCCACCTCTGCCCCGGTCTCCGTGGATCGCGCGGCGATGGTGGTGAAATCCGGGAAGCCCCAAAACGCGCTCCGAGTGCGATAGGTCAACCGCCCCTCCTCCACCGATCCGGCCACATGGCGGGTGCGCAGTTCGGTTTCGGCGATGGCGGCAAGGCGCGCGAGGGCCTCATCCGCCTCCATCGGCACGGTAAAGATCGCCAACACCCCGCCCGGCGCCGGGTCTGTCGCCGCAAACGGGTCGATATGCCACCGCGACGGCACCGTCGGCACCAAACGCACCACGGCTTGCAACAGGGCAAAAAGGCCAATGAGGAGGAGGAGCGCGATTTTCACGTCAAACGCCCTTTCGCCGGGTCCAACCAAACAGGCTGATGATCTCCATCGCGACATGAGCGCCCGCGATCGCCGTGGCCCCGGTGGTGTCATAGGGCGGTGAGACTTCGACCACATCGCCGCCGGTTAGGGTCACGCCTGCGAGGTCGCGCAGTATGGCGGCCGCCTCCCAGGAACTCAAACCGCCCCACACCGGCGTACCGGTGCCCGGCGCAAAGGCCGGGTCCAGACAGTCGATGTCAAAGGTCAGATAACAGGCGCGCTCTCCGACGATCTTTTTGACCTCGGCGGCAACCCAGGCCGCCCCGCGTTCATGCACCATCCGCGCGTCGATGATATTAACGCCCATCGTATCCGGGTTGTCGGTGCGAATGCCGATTTGCACCGAGGTTTTCGGGTCAATCAATCCGGTTTTCACCGCCTTGTAGAACATCGTGCCGTGATCAATCCGGGTCAGGTCGTCATCGGCCCAGGTGTCGGAATGAGCATCGAAATGAATGAGGCTGAGGGGGCCGAATTTTTCCGCATGGGCTTTGAGGATCGGGTAGCTGATGTAATGATCGCCGCCCAAAACCAGACTGCCAGCCCCAGAGGCCAAAATCGTGCGGATGTGGTCGGTCAGCGCGTCGGGAAAATCGGAGACTTTGGCATAATCAAAGGCCAGATCGCCGTAATCCACCACGTTGAACTCATCAAAGGGCGAATAGCCCCAACCATAGGGCGCATCAAAGGCCTGCAACGCCGAAGCCTCACGAATCGCGCGCGGGCCAAGGCGGGTGCCGGGACGGTTGGTCACGGCCTGATCAAACGGCACGCCGGTGATGGCCAAATCCACCCCGCTCAGATCCTTGGTATAACGGCGGCGAAAGGCGGACAGCGCGCCGCCAAAGGCGTTTTCAAACGCCAGCCCGCGCCCGGAACCGGTGAAGGCCATGTCAATCTGAGTTTTTGCGTCTTCCAATGCCATTTTGCACGGGCCTCCCTTTGCTTTGCCCCACTGTAGCGTGGCGCGCGGGCTTGGCAATCGGATGCGACGAAATTCTGATCCGCCACAATAAAACCCCCGCCCTGAGATCGGGACGGGGGCTGTGACGAGAACAAGCGCGGGGAACACCTCTCGTCACTGGGGGAACTCTGGGGCCGCCCGAAAGCCGCCCCTCAATCCGAGGTTTAGAAACGGAACGAGACGCGTGCACCAAGCGTGGTGGCAGAAAGATCAGAGCCGCTGTCGTCGAACTCGTTGAAGTCGTTTTGCAACAGCTCGACACCGGCGTTCATGTTGTCGGTCACGGCGTAATCAACACCGACACCGTAGGTCACGCCCGTGTCGGAATAGGAGGTCCCGCCGATGTCAGCGTTGGCATAGGCCGCACCGACCACACCGTAGACAAGGGTAGACCCCAAGTCATAGCCGGCCCGCAATTTCAGACGGGTCATGTCGTCAAGCTTGGTGGTGCCATCTTCCATTTCGGATTTGAGATATTCAAGCTCGCCACCCAAAACGAACTGACCGAAGTCGTAATCGTAACCGCCAAACAGACCGTAGGTCATGTCATCGGCGTTATCGAGCACATCATTGCCCCAGCCGTAGCCGAGCGTACCACCGGCATAAGCGCCCGTCCAATCGGCCCCAACCGGAACAATCGGTGCCGGGGTATAAACAGTGGGCTCGGGGGTGGGGGCTGTCATGCCACCTGCAAATGCAGGGGCGGAAAGAGCCATGCTCGCGAGCACCAGAACGGAAGTTGTCATACGTTTCATAATAGTCTCCTTAACTGCCTCAGGATCGTCCAAAGGTGATGTCGTTTGCGACACCTCGATCAGGGAGATAATGGTTTTTTCCTAAACAAACAGAGGGGTTAAGGTCACGCCCGCGTGATGACTCTGTGATGGGACAAAAGACGCCGAAAAATTTGGGCGTTCTGGCAGGAAGCCGCCGAAATTGGCCCTTTCAAAGAAGAATCCCGACTTAAGCGCCGGAATTTTTCTCCTCAAGCGTAAGCCATTCTTCCTCAGCCAGCGCGAGCGCCTCCTGGCGTTCGGTCAGCATATCCGTGGCCTTTTTGAACTTCACCGGCTCGCGGGTGAACAGCTCGGGATCGGCCAAAAGCTCGGACAATTTGCCAATCTGCGCTTCGATCTGCGCCATCTCGTCGGGCAAAACCTCAAGACGGTGTTTTTCGGTGAAAGTCAGCGCGGTTTTCGCCTTGGCAGGCGCTTGCGATGCCGCTGCGGGCTTGGCATCCGCCGGTTTGCTCGCGGCGCGCTCCGCCGGTTTGGCGCTGTCGCGTTCCCGCGCCTTGGCCACAGCCCCGCGTTGCGATTGATAATCCGACCAGCCGCCGGGATAAGACGTGGCCCAGCCATCGCCCTCCATCGCCACGGTTTGCGTCGCCACCCGGTCAATGAAATCACGGTCGTGCGACACCAACAGAACCGTGCCCTCGAAATCGGTCAAAAGCTCCTGCAATAGGTCGAGCGTTTCGATATCGAGATCATTGGTCGGCTCATCGAGCACCAAAAGGTTCGAGGGGTGCGCCATGATTTTGGCCAGCAACAACCGCGCCTTTTCGCCGCCAGACAGCGAGCGCACGGGCGCGCGCGCTTGTGCATCGGTGAAGAGGAATTCTTTGAGATAGCCGACCACATGTTTCGGCACGCCGCGCACCATGACCTGATCGGCCTTGCCCGACACCCGCATGTCTTTGTCCGACGTCATCGCCTCCCAAAGGGTCAGGTCTTCGCGGATGTTGGAGCGGTTTTGGTCAAACACCGCCATGTCCAATTTTGTGCCAAGTTTGATCGTGCCGCTGTCCGGTTCCATCTCGCCGGTCAGCATTTTCAACAGCGTGGTTTTGCCCGCGCCATTGGGGCCGACAAAGGCAATCCGGTCGCCGCGGGCCACTTTGATCGAGAAATCGCGCAGGATCACCTTGTCGCCAAAGCTTTTGGAAATGCCTTCGGCCTCGACCACGCGTTTGCCGGATTTCTCCGCCACTTCAAGATCCATCGCCGCCGTGCCCTGACGGCGGATCTGGCTGGAACGTTCGGCGCGCAGGTCTTGCAAGGCCCGCACCCGGCCCTGATTGCGTTTGCGCCGGGCTGAAATGCCCTCAACCGCCCACCGCGCCTCGGCCTTGATCTTGCGATCCAACTTGTGGCGCTGCATGTCCTCGTCGTCCCAAATCTTGTCGCGCCATTCTTCAAAGGCTTCAAACCCTTGCTCTTGGCGCCGCACCTCACCCCGGTCGATCCAAAGCGTCGCGCGGGTCAGGTGATTGAGAAACGCCCGGTCGTGCGAAATCAGCACAAAGGCGGTTTTGGTGGATTTCAACTCGTCTTCAAGCCAGGCGATGGCCTCAATGTCCAAATGGTTGGTCGGCTCGTCGAGCAACATCAACCCCGGCGCTTCGGCCAATAGTTTGGCCAAGGCGGCGCGGCGTTTTTCGCCCCCCGAGGCGGTGTCCACCGGCGTCTCGGGATTAAATTTTAGGCCCTCTGCGACCATATCGACTTTATAGGTCTCGGCCGGATCAAGCTGTGAGGCGGCAAAGTCGCCCAAGGTGGCAAAACCCGACAGGTCCGGGTCCTGCTCCATATAGCCGACCGTGATCCCCGGCCCCAAAACCCGTGATCCCCGATCCGGCTCAACCAGCCCGGCCATGACCTTGAGCAAAGTCGATTTCCCCGACCCGTTGCGCCCCACAAGGGCGACACGGTCACCCTCCTGAACCACAAGGCCAAGGCCATCAAATACGGGATCTCCCCCAAAAGTGAGGGAAATGTCGGAGAGCTGTAAGACGGGTGCGCGTGCCATGCCGCACCGCTACTGTGCGCCGCACGAAAGGTCAACGGGGAACGGAGGGGATGGGGATGTGGCGCGGCGACTTAGGGCCGAAGTGAGTAACGAGCAGGCGTTGCAAACTGTGACCGTCGCACCAAAGCCGCCCTTGGGCAAAGGTGCGGCGTCTGGCCGTTGAGTGTCCATGTATCCGATGCTGCAAGGCGCGAGCGGCAGCTCCAGTTTGCAGACCATAAGCCGACCCGTTTCTTGCGATTTCGATTCAGTTGGCTCAACACGCGCAAGAAACGGGTCGAGTTGGCGGCACCTCTTTCCCTATTTGTTTGGCATGCAAATATAGAAAGGCATGACCATGGAACTGAAAGACAAGACAATTATCATCACAGGGGCGAGTAGCGGCATAGGTGCTGCTGCAGCGCTTTTGTTTGCCGCAGAGGGGGCAAATGTTGTGCTGGGCGCTCGCCGTGAGCCCGAACTGAATACACTCGTCGAACAAATTGCACAAAGCAATGGACGTGCCGTTTGCCTTGCGGGCGATGTGACGGACGAAACCTATTCCAGAGATCTTGTCGACCTGGCCGAAAAGCAGTTTGGCGGTCTTGATGGCGCATTTAACAATGCCGGCATTATGGGCGATATGGGGCCAATTCCAAAAATGGATTCAGGTACTTGGCAATCAGTTCTTGCGACAAACCTAACCAGCGCGTTCTTCGCGGCAAAGGCTCAGATTCCGGCAATTGAGAAACGTGGAGGAGGATCTATCGTATTCACGGGCACTTTTGTTGGTTTCAGCAATGGGGGTATGCCCGGCATGGGAGCCTATGCCGCTTCGAAGGCAGGCTTGATTGGGCTCATGCAATCTTTGGCATCAGATCATGCGGCAAATGGTGTTCGCATCAACACCATTCTACCGGGTGGCACAAAAACCGATATGGCTGGTGATAATCCTGAAACGCACGATTTCATCGCCAGTTTACACCCCATGAAACGTATGGCTCAACCTAAGGAAATTGCTCAATCTGCTTTATTCTTATTGTCCGACAGAGCCAGCTTTGTAACGGGCTCCCCGTTGGCCGTTGACGGCGGCATGGCGACCCGTTTGCTTTGAAAAGCTGCCGTTGGTTGCATCGTGACCAACGGCAACAAAATCTGCATTGCCGTCATCAAAGCGCAACACTGTGAAGCTCCGCTATCACTCTCTGATCGTAACGCCGTAACGCAAAGGGCTAAAATCAGCCCTTCAAACCGTCCCCCTCACCCCGCCACAGCCCGTAACAACTTCTTGCGCGCGGGTGGGATGGCGTTGATTTCCACCCCAGTGAACACATGCATCGTGCCAAGGTCACGGTCCACGACGGCGTGATCTGACACCCAGCCGCCCATCATCAGATAGGTTTTCAGCAAGGGCGGCATTTTCAACATGGCGCGGCGGGCGTCGGGTTTGCGGCGCAGGCGGGCGGCGAATTTGAACACGTTGGGGGCTTTGACCTTGGGCAGGAACCGTTTCGGCCCCAAATGGCGGTGTTTGAGCATGGCCAAAGCGTCGGCATGGTCCTTCCATTCGGTGCCGTGAAAGGACGAACAGCCAAACAGCAATGCGATCTCTTGTTCATCGACATAGCGGGTCATCGCCCCCCAGGCGACGCGCAAAATATCCGGGTCGCGCGCTTCTGGATGGATGCAGAACCGGCCCATCTCCAACATCCGGCCTTCGAAATCGGCCAGACCGTCGAGGCCGTAAAACTGCGCCGAATAGCTGCGGGCGATCTCGGCTCCTCCGGCCAGATCGAGGAAGCGATAGGTACAGACAAGCCGCCCGGTCTTGCGCTCTTCGATCAAGACGTGGCGACAGAGCGCATCGAAATCATCGGCCTCAAGCCCATCTTCGCGCAGACCCGCGCCCTGCGCACCCGATCCAACGATAAAGGCAAGGTAACGCAGGCGCTGTGCCGCTTCGATGTCGGGACGGGTCTCAGCAAAACGGGCGGTGTAACGGCCCTTGAGCAACGGGATCATGGCACTGGTCCTTTTTCAGCCTCACCATCGGCATAAGCCCCGAACAAGGGACCCTATAGACTATGGTGTCTCCCCTTCTTGCCCGCAAGACATGACGATTTTTTGAAACCCGGTTTGGCTTGCTTCACGCGGGCAATCCCCTATCTGCTATACCAAAGAGCAAAAGGAGTGCGCCAATGGCGAAGATTCAAAAAACAGAGGCCGAATGGCGCGACTCATTGGACCCGGAGACCTTTCGCGTGACGCGACTTGCGGGCACAGAGCGGCCATTTTCGCATCCCGGCTTTCCGAAATCGGCCGGGTCGTTTAAATGCGCCTGTTGCGGGGCCGAGCTGTTCACCCAAGAGACCAAATATGAAAGTCACTGCGGCTGGCCTGCGTTTTACGCCACCAAAGAGGGCGCGCCCGTGGCCGAAACCCGCGATCTGTCGCATGGCATGGTGCGGGTCGAGGTGCATTGCGACGATTGTGGCGCGCATCTGGGCCATGTGTTTCCCGACGGGCCTCAGGACAAAACCGGGATGCGCTATTGCATCAACGGCGTGTCGATCCGGTTTGAACCGAATGAGGGCGCCGAGGGATAAGGCAGGATAAGGCGAAAACGCCCGAACAGTCCGCCAAACAAAAAGCCGCCCAGAAGGCGGCTTTTTCATGCGGGATACGACAGCCCGTTATTGCAACAATTGATCGGCGGAAATCTGCCCCAAATTGCCAAACAACTGTTTGATAAAGGTGGTGCCCTTGGTGTTGGCCACGGTCACACGACGCGACAAGACCACGACGCGGCCCTGTTCCAACCCGAACCGTTCGATGTTGCTGACCGTACCACGCGAATCAAAGGAGATGGCAACGACCTGACGGTCCACCTCTTTGGGCTCAAACGCCCCCATGTGACGGAATTGCGAGCGGACATAATACCACCCGGAACTGTCCAAAATGCCCTCGGTGCCGGGGACGCCGATCACATCAGAGACGGTGTCCTTGGTGTCCACACCCACGACAACCTGCGCCAAAACCTCCTCAGAGGGGACATAGCCATGGTTGCGGTATTGCGCGACACAGCCGGACAAAACAACAGCAAAGACAACACCCAAAGAGAGCCCTAGAATGCGGTTCAATCTCATGGTCGGTCCTTTTGGGAAAATGCGTGTGGACATGTGCCCCCTCTTGCCTTGTGCGCGCGCGCCTCGTATCCGGCTTATAGAAACAGCGCCCGACGATCAAGGAGACATCCAACATGGGACACGACGGTTTGACAAGCTGGGGCACTGAGTTGCGCTTGCGCGATCTCTCAAATGCCCACGCTCACCCGTTCCGCCTCATCCCCACCTCGGAAGACATGGAGGTGCTGGCCACGGCACTCGGCCTGTCCGCGGTGAAAAAATTGCGATTTGAAGGCAAACTGACCCCCATCGGCAAACGCGACTGGCAATTGACCGGAACGCTGGGTGCGACGGTGGTTCAGCCCTGTGTGGCCACGCTTGCGCCGGTCACCACGCGGATTGATACGCCGCTCTCGCGCACCTATCTGGCCGATCACACAGATGAGATCGACGTGGCTGATGCAGAAATCGAAGCGCCTGAGGACGACACGATCGAACCTTTGCCCGCAACCTTGTTGCTGTCTTTGGTGGCCGAAGAGGCGCTTGCGCTTGCCGCGCCCGATTATCCCCGCGCCGAAGGGGTCGAAACCGTCAGTGCCCAGATCACCGAGCCGGGCAAAGCGCCTTTGCTCGATGAGGATACAAAGCCTTTTGCCAGCCTGAAGGCGCTGCGTGATATGCTTGGAAAAGACGACAGTTGAGCCCAGAAAAAGGCGCGTAAACCGAGACCAAACAAAAAGGTTGCACGCGTCAAGATTCCGAGTATGTTCCCGGCCTCGCTTCCCGTAACGGTTTTGCCTGTGGCATGTGTGGCGCATGAGATCGGTCCTGACAGTGTCATGGACCAAGACTATGCGCCTCTCCATGTGAAACGACAGGGTCAAACTGCATGGTTTACACTCTGCCCGCGAAGCCCTATGAAGCGCCGAGAATTGATCGGGATAACACCCGAATGTATATGGGGCCACGGCCCCGCCCACCTAGGGGCCCGCAGCAAAGGCGGATCAGATCCCCACGAACCCGAGGTCGAGACATGGCTGTTCCTCAGAATAAAGTCACCCGCTCCAAGCGGAACATGCGCCGCGCGCACGACGCATTGGTTGCTGGCAATCCGGCAGAATGCCCGAACTGTGGCGAATTGAAACGCCCGCACCACGTCTGTGGCGCATGTGGCCACTACGACGACCGCGAAGTCGTTGCACAAGCCGACGAGATTGATCTCGACGACGACGCAGCATAAGCGCGTTTGACTGCCCTGATGCCGCTAAGAGCATGAGCACACCCGTTCCCTCCTCTCCTATGACCGACTCGGATGTTCCGGGTCGGATTGATGAGACGAAAGGGCGGCTTGGTGCGCGCGGGGGCCTTCAGGTCACGCTTTCTATCGACGCCATGGGTGGCGATCGTGGGCCGGCGACCATTGTCGCCGGCATTGCACGTTCTGCGTCCAAAAACCCCCATTTGAATTTCATCCTGCACGGGCCCGGTGACGAGCTTGATAAACTTGTGCGCAAGCGCAAGATTTTGAAAGATCGTGTGGACATCCGCGATGTGCCCGGCGTTGTGCGCATGGATGAAAAGCCATCACAAGCGATGCGCCGCGCCGATACCTCGATGCGCTCCGCCATTGATGCCGTCAAAGACGGTGAAGCGCAGGCCTGTGTGTCCTGTGGCAACACCGGCGCGTTGATGGCCACCTCGATGATCCGCCTGCGCAAGCTCGACGGCATCAACCGCCCCGCCATTGCCTGCCTCTGGCCCTCGCGCAATCCGCAGGGCTTTAACGTCATGCTTGACGTCGGCGCGGATATTCGCGCCGATGAACGCGACCTTTTGCAATATGCGATGATGGGCGCGTCTTATGCCCGCAACGGTCTCAACCTCAATGTCCCGCGCGTCGGTCTTTTGAACGTCGGCACCGAAGAGCACAAAGGCCGCGCCGAATTGAAAGCGGCCCAGGATCTGATCGCCAACGCCTCTGGCATTGGTGGCTATGAATTCATGGGATTCATCGAAGGCGGCGATATTCCCGGCGATAAGGTCGATGTCATCGTCACCGACGGGTTCACCGGCAATGTCGCGTTGAAAACCGGCGAGGGCACGGCGAAACTCGTGGGTGATTTCCTCAAAGAAGCGTTCAAGGCCACGCCGCTGTCGCGCATCGCCGCCCTGCTCGCTTTGACCTCGCTCAAACGCCTGCAAAAGCGAATCGACCCGCGCCGCGTCAATGGCGGTGTGTTCCTTGGCCTCAGAGGCACCGTGGTCAAATCCCATGGCTCGGCGGACGCCACCGGCGTCTCTGCCGCGATCAAATTGGCCTATGAACTCTCCGCCTCGGGTTTTTCCGAACGTTTGGCGGCACGGGTTGCATCTGC
Organism: Roseobacter sp. TSBP12; assembly: GCF_009129705.1. Taxonomy (NCBI): domain Bacteria; kingdom Pseudomonadati; phylum Pseudomonadota; class Alphaproteobacteria; order Rhodobacterales; family Roseobacteraceae; genus Roseobacter; species Roseobacter sp. TSBP12. Next base: position 12,250 of record NZ_PYIB01000057.1, on the reverse strand, counting down.
CGTCGCCTCAGCGCAAAATGACGGAACGTCACAACCAAAATAAGGCGGCAAAGCCATGACTATCCGGGCAGTTATCACGGGGGTGGGCCACTACCTTCCCAAACGTGTGGTTGAGAACGCCGAGTTCGAAAAAACCCTCGACACTTCCGATGAATGGATTCGCTCGCGCTCCGGCATTGAACGCCGCCATTTTGCCGCCGAGGGGGAAACCACCTCGATGATGGGCACCACCGCCGCCAGAGCTGCGCTGGCCGATGCGGGCCTGACGGCCGCCGACATTGATGCGGTGATCGTGGCCACCTCGACCCCGGATCTGACCTTTCCCTCTGTGGCGACGATGATCCAAAAAGAACTGGGCATGACCTGCGGCTTTGCCTTTGACGTACAAGCGGTCTGTGCCGGGTTCATCTATGCCCTCTCCAACGCCAATGCCCAAATCGTTTCCGGTCAGGTCAAACGCGTTTTGGTGATCGGCGCCGAAACCTTTAGCCGGATCATGGATTGGACCGATCGCTCCACCTGTGTGCTGTTTGGCGATGGTGCGGGCGCTTTGGTGCTTGAGGCGCGTGAGAGTGCTGGCACCTCCGAAGATCGCGGCATCCTCTCCGTCGATCTCAATTCCGATGGTACTTATAAAGACATGCTCTATGTCGATGGCGGTGTCTCCACCACCGGCACCTCTGGCAAATTGCGGATGCAGGGCAATGCCTTGTTCCGCCAAGCCGTACAAAAACTGGCCGAAACGGCAGAAACCGCCATTGCCAAGGCCGGTTTGACCCCCGCCGATATTGATTGGATCATTCCGCATCAGGCCAATATCCGCATCATCGAAGGCACCGCGAAAAAGCTCGGTCATGCGATGGATCAGGTCGTTGTCACCGTTCAGGACCACGGCAACACCTCCGCCGCCTCGATTCCCCTGGCGATGTCTGTGGGCCGTGCCCGTGGTCAGATCAAGGACGGCGATCTCTGCGTGGCCGAGGCGATTGGCGGCGGTTTGGCCTGGGGCGCAGTGGTTCTGCGCTGGTAATCATGCGCGCTGTGGTTCTGCGCTGGTAAATTGGGGCAGATACAAGCGCATTTGCGACAAAATCCGCCCGTTCGCCTCTCTCAACACCCTGTGCCAAGTCATTGATATTGACGCCTGCTTTGCAAACTGCCACTCTCCTTGGCAACTCAATCCACCCGGGGGAGACCGATGAGCAAAACTTTGACACGTATGGATCTCAGCGAAGCCGTGTTTCGCGAGGTCGGCCTGAGCCGCAATGAATCCGCCGCCCTTGTTGAAAGCGTTCTGGCGCATGTGTCCGACGCGCTGATCGGCGGCGAGACGGTGAAAATCTCCTCTTTCGGCACCTTCTCTGTGCGCGCCAAATCCGAACGCGTGGGTCGGAATCCAAAGACCGGCGACGAGGCCCCGATCCCTGCGCGCCGGGTGTTGACCTTCCGCCCCTCGCATCTGATGAAAGATCGCGTGGCAGACGGCAACAAGGCCTGATCCGAGGCCTACAAACTCTTGTAAAGGTTTGTTTTAAATGGATAAATCACCGGACGCCTTTCGCACAATAAGCGAAGTCGCCGATTGGCTCGACACGCCTGCGCATGTGTTGCGCTTTTGGGAGAGCCGCTTTACCCAAGTCAAACCCGTGAAACGCGCGGGCGGGCGGCGCTATTACCGCCCTGCCGATATGGCACTTTTGGGCGGGATCAAAAAACTGTTGCACGACGATGGGATGACCATTCGGGGCGTGCAAAAACTGTTGCGCGAACATGGGGTGAAATACGTCGCCTCGCTGTCGCCGCATATTGAGGGGGTCGATCCGATCTCGGCACAGGCCAGCGGATCACCGAGTCCCCTCGCCCCACCGACGCATGACGCGATTCCCACGACGAATCCCTTTGTGACTCCCGCTGCGCCCACAGTGCCTCCCGCTGCGCCCACGGTGCCTCCCGTAGCCGACGCGCCCATGGCCGAAAACGTGCCGCATGATGCCTTTGACATCTCCCTCCCTGAGGCAGAGAAAATCGTGCATTTCTCGCGACCTTCTTCCCCTTCGCCGCACGCCCGGTCCGAACCAACCCCGGCTCCGACCCCGATGGCGCCCACCACGCCCGATCTGACGCCAGACGCGATCCCAGAAGCGCCCCATGAGTTCATGGCGGAATCGGAGTCCACAGCGGAATCGGTGTTTGACATGCGGGCCGAAGAGGCACTGACCGATCTGGCTGAGGCCGACGAACCACTGTCGCGTCAGGACAGCCCTGTCGCGGCAGACACGCCGGAGCTTCCCGCCGTACTGCAGACCACCGAACAGCGGACCTTTGACTTTGAACTGACACCGGCGGCCTCCGCGCCAGACCCCTTGACGCCAACCGCCGACCCGCGGCCGACGTTGACCGACGACTTTGCGGCAGACGAGGCGGCGGCGGATGAGGCGGATGAGCTGTCTGGGGATATGGCCGATTTGGCCCCGTCAGATGGCCCGGCCCTTTTCACCGAACCGGGCGAAGAGCCTGTCGCGGGGGCCGATCCAGACAGGTCCACAGATGTCAGCCCTGACATCGCAGCCGAGGCTCCTGCCCCCACTGCGCCCGTGCACCTCCCGCCGCTTGGGGTCGGGATGGACCTGCCGGACGACCCGGATGAGGCGGCGGCGGATTTGGTCGTCGGAGATGGTATTTTGGGCCGGCTCAATCATCGCGATCTGATCCGGATTCCGCCGCAAGACATCGCCACTCTTCTGGCGCGCACGCAAGCCCTGCGCGCGCGGCTGGTGTCCTGACCTGCCGCCATGCCCGGAGGTACGGTGGCGAAATCCTCTCTCATGCGGTTTCGCATCAGATTTGCCGAAATTCCACTTGCCCCTGCCCATAAAATCACTATGTAAGGCTCCAGTTCGGGCTATAGCGCAGCCTGGTAGCGCGTCCGTCTGGGGGACGGAAGGTCGCAGGTTCGAGTCCTGCTAGCCCGACCAAAACACCCTTAAAACCGCTCGTAAGCCTCTGGGCTTGCGGGCGGTTTTGCGTTAAGGGGGATAAACTGCGCCCAGTGGGGCCAAAGCGACGTGAGGGGATAAACATGGGTGTATTGGCTGATCACGCGATCCGCGACATGGTGGCACGAGGCGAAATCACCGCCACACCAGAGGTGATCGACGCACAGGTGCAACCTGCCTCTCTCGATCTGCGTCTTGGCACCCGTGCGTGGCGGGTGCGCGCGTCTTTTTTGGCGGGCGACGGGCGCAAAGTGGCGGATCGGTTGGCCGAATTCGAAATGCATCAGATTGATCTGAGCAACGGCGCGGTGCTGGAAAAGGGCTGTGTCTATGTTGTGCCCTTGATGGAATCTTTGGCCCTGCCGGAGGGCGTTCAGGCGGTGGCCAATGCCAAAAGCTCGACCGGGCGGTTGGATCTTTTGACCCGGCTGATCACCGATGAGGGCGTCGAATTTGACCGCATCGCCCCCGGCTATCACGGCCCGCTATTTGCCGAAATTTGCCCCCGCTCCTTCTCCGTTCTGGTGCGTCCCGGCATGCGGCTGAACCAAATCCGCTTTCGGGCCGGACAAGCGATCCTCAGTGACACGGAGTTGAAAGCGCTGCACAGTGAAAGCCCACTGGTCGATGGGACTGCGATGATTGATCAAGGGCTTGGCTTTTCGGTCGATCTCAAACCCGCGTCGGGTGATCTGGTGGGGTACCGCGCCAAACCGCACACCGGCGTGATTGATCTCGACAATATTGGCTATTACGAGCCCTCAGAATACTGGGAGCCGATCCACGCCAAAGACGGGCGGATCATTTTGGACCCCGGTGCGTTCTACATTTTGGTGAGCCGCGAGGCGGTGCATATCCCGCCCGATTATGCCGCCGAAATGGCGCCTTATCTGGCAATGGTCGGGGAATTCCGCGTCCATTATGCCGGGTTCTTTGATCCGGGCTTTGGTCACGCCAATGCCGGAGGCGCGGGCTCGCGCGGGGTATTGGAAGTCCGCTGTCACGAAGCGCCTTTCGTGTTGGAAGACGGGCAGATCGTCGGCCGTTTGGTCTATGAGCGGATGGACAGCCGTCCAGAGCGGCTTTATGGCGCGGATTTGGCGTCCAATTATCAGGGACAGGGCCTGAAACTGTCGAAACATTTCCGCGCGCAATAATCTATGCCGCCCTGCGTAGCGCTCCCCGGCTCTTGCTCAGTGAACCCTATCACGCGGTGGCAAAAGATCGGTGGAGCGCACCGTCTTACCGCGTTCTGATTTGAAACATTTGACCCGATTGCGCCCCTGCGTCTTGGCACTGTAAAGCGCTGTGTCGGCGTGTTGAATCGTCTGCTCCAACGACTCAGCCCCGTTGCGGCTGTCATAACAGGCCACGCCGATCGAAATGGTGATCGGTTCAACCTCCACCCCATTTTTCCAACTCACATGCGTCGCAATCGCTGTGCGCAAGACCTGCGCCGTGTTCATCGTCTGATCTAACGTGGCTTCGGGCAGCAGCATCAAAAATTCTTCGCCGCCCCAGCGCGCCACCATATCAGAAGACCGCAGCTTGCCCCGCAACACGCCCGCCACGCTTTGCAACACCCGATCCCCCACTTCATGGCCCAGCGTGTCATTCACCCGTTTGAACAAATCAATATCGGCCAAAATCACCCCCACCGTGATCTCGCCGTCATCACGGCGTCGACCACGGGCCATATGCTGCACCATGGCGACATAGTCGCCCACCGCATGGCGGTTCAAAAGCCCGGTCAGCGGATCATGGCGCGCCCGATGTTCGACCTCGCGCAACAACGCCCGCCTGTCGCGTTCGATCCGTTCAAACACAGAGCCGGACACCAAAATGATCATGCCAAAGAGCCACATGGCCGAGGCCAGAATAGCCTCAAACATCATGGCGGTTTCGGTCAGATGCGACACGGCGCCGACGATCCAAACCCCTACTATCGTGCCGAACAATTGTAGTCGCGCCATCCGTCCCCACGCCGATGTGGTGAGAAGCGGTCGCAAAATCACGCTGCGGCTAAAAGAAAAAATCGAGGAAAACCCAATCAGGATAAGCAAAGCCAGTGTCGCGGGAGACATGTCGACACTGGCCGCTGTCAGCCCATATGAGTAAATCAAAAAGACAAAACTCACGGGCACCAGGCCCGACAAGGTGATCACGAATCCTGACACCGGCGCGACGGGGCGCAGAAATGCACCCAAGCTGAACAACATCAATGAGATGGCCGTGCTCATGGTCATATCGTCGCGCGGGTATCTGTTGAACAGAAGCGCAGCCACATCAGACAGGGGCGTGACCGCAAAGAGGTAGGTCTCAGCCAAACGAAACAGCGCAAGGACGAAGACCAAAGCAAACAGCCCACGCCGCCAAGGGTGCACCACCGGAAACAGGGTTTTGTAGATCAAGGCGATGCTCAACAACAGGACACAGATCAGCGTCAGCGGGTTAGGACCATTTCCGGCCGGGTAGAGCAAATCGCCGCCATAGTGAAACAGTTCCATCCCGGCAATGATCACAGCCAGACAACCGGCAATAAGCGCCAGCAAGGATTGCAACCGAAACGCAATGAAGGCCGGGCCAAAAGACGGCCGCGTCTTGTCAGATTGAAAGCCGGAAGGTAGGATCAATGCCTCACTCTCCCCTTGTTTGCGGGAAACAACATACCCAAACACCTAAATTCATCACCAATATTCCTGTGACCGTAACAACATGAGTCCGCTCAGAGGAACTATGCAATGGTCTCTTAATTGTGGTAAATAAATCGTAAAAATATACCCGATGTCGCAGGACATAAGCACATTCCCGCCGATATTGGCGGGAAATCATGCGTTTGTACCCGTTGCCTCACCCGATCCTTTGTGACCTCACGTCACCCGGCCTTAGCGCCTCTTTGGCGCGCATCAGGTGCAGAGATGCTAACTCGGCATTAAAACCGACCGATGCGTTTGCTCATCCGCGCCATTTTGCGCGCGCGTTTGGCGGCTTGTTGCGCCTGAGCATTCAGCTGAGCGTCGCCTTGGCCGCCACTCTGGCCACCGCTTTGGCCTTGCCCTGGTTGAGCGCGGATGTTGCCGTAATCATCGACCTCACCCATCTGCACGCCACCGGATTTGCGCCGCGCCAAGGCGGAACTGCCCGCATCAATGCCCTTGTTGATCCCCTTGCTAATGAGAACCCGCATCACGCGGTTGATGATCATGTTGATCAGCCTGTCCAAATTCATCGTTACTCTGCTTTCCGGCCTCTGCTTTGGCCTGACTGCTGCGGTTTCGGTTCACTTTAACATAGATAGGCGCGCAATGCGCCTTTAACAGGGCTTGATCACGGCAAGGGGATGAAACCCTCGTGACAGCGACAACAGTCGCTTAGCTTTCATCCTCGAACAGATCGTCTTGATCCTCGCTGTCCTCATCGTCCAGCCCCGGCATCGGTCGGCTTTCCAAAAGGCCCGCCGCCCGAAGCTCCCGAACGCCCGGCAAATCGCGCGCGCTTTCCAGACCGAAATGGTCCAAAAATGACGGCGTCACCACATAGGTCACCGGACGCCCCGGCGTCATGCGGCGGCGGCCAAAGCGGATCCATTCCAGCTCCAAAAGCTGATCAATCGTGCCCTTGGACACCGACACCCCACGGATCTCTTCGATCTCGGCGCGGGTGCAGGGTTGGTGATAGGCCACAATCGCTAAGGTCTCGATCGCCGCGCGCGACAGTTTGCGGGTCTCGACCGTTTCCTTTTGCATCAAAAACCCAAGATCGGGCGCGGTGCGGATGGCCCAGGCCTCGCCGATTTTCACCACCCGCACGCCGCGGCCTTCATAACGCTTTTGCAACATCTCAAGCGCGGCTTTGGCGTTGCAGCCATGCGGCATCCGCCCGCTCATCTCGGCCACGCTCACGGGATTGGCGGAGGCAAACAGCACCGCCTCGACCATGCGCTCTTGCTCGGCCAAAGGCGGCGCCTCAAACAGGCTGGCCTCTGCGGGCGCGTCCAAATCCGTGTCGTCACTCGCAGCGTCACTCACAGGCTCACTCATCGTCCAGTCCTCGCCTTGATCTCGATACGGGCGAACGTCCCGCTTTGGCGGATTTCAATCTGGCCCTGTTTGGCCAATTCCAAAGAGGCCGCAAAGGTCGCCGCCGTGGCCGAACGCCGCTTTTTCGGGTCAAGCTCCCAGCCCTCGGGCAGGTAACTTGCCAAATCGGCCCATTCAACCGCATAGGGGATCAACCCGCGCAGCCGCTCCAACGCCTGTTCCATCGACAGGATCGCCTCGCGGTCCATGACAAAGGGGCGAAATTCGTCCTTGGTGCGCACGCGGGCATAGCCCTGCATCAGGTCCAACAGAGAGGCGCTATAGGTGACATTTCTGAGCCGTGCGACCTCTTCGGGAATGCCGCGCACAAAGAAATCCCGGCCCTTTTGATCGCGCGCCATCAATTTCGCCGCCGCCTCCCGCATCGCTTCCAAACGCTGCAACTGAAACGCCAAATGCGCCGCAAGCTCTGCGCCAGACGGGCCGTCATCGGTCGGATCGGGCGGCAGCAACAACCGCGACTTCAAAAACGCCAACCACGCCGCCATCACCAGATAATCGGCGGCCAATTCGATCCGAAGCTCAGTGGCTTTCTCGACAAAGATCAAATATTGCTGCGCCAGATGCAGGATCGAGATTTTCATCAAATCGACCTTTTGCGTGCGCGACAATTGCAACAAAAGGTCCAAAGGCCCCTCATAGCCCTCGACATCGACGATCAACGCCTCAGCCGCGAGCCTCTCCTCGACGCTGAGCAGATCGTTGATTTCAAATTGGTCCGGGTCGGCCATTTTGCCCCTATCGGTTCAACAGGCTTTGAAGTTCGGCATCCAAGGCTGCGATGTCAATGGGGTGATGCATGGGCTGATGTTTAGGGTGGGTACAAATGACCCGATCCGCACGAGCCTGTGCCGCCTGTGTCATCGGTCCAAGCGCGGCCAGCGCCTCCATCTCGGCCAGATCGCCGTTGCAGTGCAACACCATGTCACAGCCCGCAGAAAGCGCCAGCTCTGCCCGCTCCATGACCGTGCCCGCCAATGCGCCCATCGAAATATCGTCGGTCATCAACAGCCCGTCAAAGCCGATCTCCTTGCGGATCACTCGGATCGCGGCGGGGCTTTGGGTGGCGGGATGGTCCGGGTCGATTGCCTCCATCACGATATGCGCCGACATGCCCATGCTCAGGTCGTTCAGCACCTTAAACGGGGCAAAATCCACCGCCAACTCCGCCCGCGAGGCCGAAACACGCGGCAGGCCCTTGTGGCTGTCCACAGCCCCGCGCCCATGCCCCGGCAGGTGTTTCATCACCGGCGCGACACCGCCCGCCGCCATGCCATCGACCAAAGCGCGGCCCATTTGGGCGACCACCTCCGCGTCATCGGAAAAACAACGGTTCATCAAAAACGGATGGGTCTGTGCAGAGGCCACATCCAGCCCCGGCACGCAGTTCACATCAATGCCGACGCTGTGCAAATCCGCCGCCAACAACCGCCCGCGCAGCCACATGGCCCGCAGCGGATCGGAGGCGCGTTGCACCTGATCCAATGGTGGCAAAAATTCGCGCCAATGTGGCGCGCGCAGCCGTTGGACCCGCCCGCCTTCCTGATCTATCAGGATCGGCGCGTCACGGCCCACGGCGGCGCGCAGATTATCCGTCAAACGGCGCAGTTGGTCAGGGCTGTCCACATTGCGCGCAAACAGGATAAAGCCCCAAGGATTGGCCTCGCGAAAGAAATCAGCCTCCAAAGAGGTCAGCGCAAGCCCTTCACATCCAAAGATAAAAGCGCCCTGCCCCGAAACTTTACCCCCTGCGTGCTCCGGCCCCGTCACCATCACGACTTATCGCTGAACCGTGGGCACACAGGCCGCATTCATTGCGGTCAAAGCGGCACAGAACCGGTTGGCATCCGACGCATCGGCAAAACCATAGGCGCGCAGACGGTAAAAGGTCGTCCCGCCGCTTTCGGCCCGCTCGATCACCCGCGATTTGCCTTCCATCAGGTCCTCAAACCGGCCCGAAAGACGATCCCATTCGCTGCGCGCAATCTCTTCGTTTTGAAACGCGCCAAATTGCACCAAACGCGCGCCTGTCGGCACTTCGCTCGGGGCCAATTCATCGGTCGCCCCAATCGCCGCCAAAATATCGCCCGCTACGCCCTCAAGGCTGGCAGAAGACGTGCTTGGAACGCTGGCCAAAGACGCCAGCCGCACAGGGCGCGGTTTCGGACGCGGTGAATGGACGATACCCGAGGTCTCAGGCATCACATCGGCGGCAGAGGCCACCTCTTCGACAGAGTCCAGTTCAAGCGGATCGTCCTCAACCGCGACAGTGGTCATATCCGGGGCAACAACCGGCTCTTCCGGTTGCACCGTATAGGCGGTGTTTTCCGGCTCATAGGCCGAAGCCACGGTTTGGGTCGCGGACATCGGTTGATCTTCGTCGCTCAATGTCGCAATGCGCGGTGCCAAAATCAAACTGTCAGCAGGTGCTGCAGCGGAGCCATCGGCCGTGACGGAATTGACCGCCAAGCCTTGGTGCATCGCCAATTGGCCGCCCGGATCGTCGGGCACCATGCGCGCCGAGCCTTCGAGCGCACGAATGACCGGTACGCCGTTCACATCGCGCATCATCAACTGATAGCCCCAAACCCCAAGACCCAGCACCAGCGCCAGCGAGACCACCGCGCCAGCCCATTGCGCCTTGCCGAGTTTCGGACGCTCAAAACCTTCAGATGAGCCATCGTCGCCCGTGGTGTCATAGACATATGCTGGCCCGGTGTCTGGTCTTGGCGCGTATTGCGACTGCGGCGCGGCAAAGCCATGCGCGGCATAGGTTTGCGGCCCGGTCTGTGCCTCAGACGGATAGCCAGATTGCGCGCCAGACTGTGGCGCAAACCGCACATCCTGATCGGTGAAATATCGGTCCGGGTCAGTCGCCGCGCCAAAATTCTGCGCGCCTGAAGAGCGCGGCTGGCTCAGATGAGCTTCGCGGTAAGTATATGTCCCGTTCCTATCCGCGACATAGTTCCCGTTCACACGGGGGGAAGGATAGCCCGCATTGGGGCCGTTCCGGAAATCCTGCGCCATTTTCGCCTCATACCGATTCCCGCTTTGTTTTCTGCGGGTTATTGACTGCTCTTAAGGGGATGCATGAGGGTCTATGCCCTCATTTTGCACCAATCCCTCTCGGGGGTCCGACCTTGGGCGCTTTGACTTAACGCATCTCTTCCGCCGGAGTTACCCCCAGAATAGCAAGACCTGCAGAAATCACAACGGCCACGGCACGCGGTAGGGCAATTTTTGCCGCCGACAGCGCGGGGTCATCCTGCAAGAACCGCAAGGCACTATTGTCATTGCCCTTGTTCCACAGCGCGTGGAAATCGGATGCCAAATCATAAAGATAAAAGGCGATGCGGTGCGGCTCATGGCCCTTTGCGGCGATCTCGACCTGACGCGGCCAATCGGCCAATTTGCGCGCCACGGCGATCTCTGCCGGATCATCAAAGCGCGGCGTGTCGGTCAGGGTCACCCCCGCCTCCTCCGCCTTGCGCAGCACAGAGCGCACGCGGGCATGGGCGTATTGCACATAGAACACCGGGTTGTCTTTCGACTGTTCCAGCACCTTGTCGAAATCGAAATCCAAAGAGGCATCGTTTTTGCGGGTCAGCATGACGAACCGGGTGACATCCGCGCCCACTTCCTCAACCACATCGCGCAGGGTGACAAAATTGCCCGCACGTTTGGACATTTTCAACTCTTCGCCATTCTTGATCAGTTTGACCAATTGAATGAGCTTGATGTCACAGCCAACCTTGCCATCGGACAGGGCAGACACAGCCGCTTTCATCCGTTTGACATAGCCACCGTGATCGGCGCCGAACACGTCGATGATCTCGTCAAAGCCACGTTTCACCTTGTCATAGTGATAGGCGATGTCGGGGGCGAAATAGGTCCATGCGCCGTCGGATTTTTGGATCGGACGGTCCACATCATCGCCATGCGCAGTCGATTTGAACAAAAGCTGTTCGCGCGGCTCCCAATCCTCGGGCATCTTGCCCTTTGGCGGCTCCAACACACCGCGATAAATCAGGCCCTTTTCGTCCAGTTCCTTGATCGCGGCCTCGATCAGCCCGGTGTTGTACAAAGATTTCTCCGAGTAGAACACATCCATTTCAACGCCCAGGGCTTTGAGATCGCCCCGGATCATCTCCATCATCGCGTCGGTGGCAAAGACCCGCACATCGGCCAACCAGACCTCTTCGGGCTGGTCCAGCAACGTGTCGCCGTATTTGGCCTTCAAATCCTCGCCGACCTGCACAAGATAATCACCGGGGTACAGCCCTTCGGCGATTTCCGGGTTCAGGCCATTGGCTTCGCGGTAGCGTTGAAACACCGAACGCGCCAAAACATCGACCTGCGCGCCGCCATCGTTGATGTAATATTCGCGCGTCACGTCATAGCCCGCGTAATCCAACAAGGACGCCAAAGCATCGCCAAACACCGCGCCGCGGGTGTGGCCGACATGCATTGGTCCGGTCGGGTTGGCGGAGACATATTCGACGTTGACCTTGGTGCCCGTGCCCATCGGGGAACGGCCATAGCCTTTGGCCGCCAAAATGCCTTCGACCAGCCCGGACCATACGCCATCGGCGAGCCGCAGGTTGATAAACCCAGGCCCCGCCACATCCACAGCGGCAATACGCGGATCGGCGGCGAGTTTTTCGGCCAGCTTATCGGCAATGTCGCGCGGTTTCAGATTGGCCGGCTTGGCCAACACCATTGCCGCATTGGTGGCCATATCGCCATGCAGCGCATCGCGCGGCGGCTCGACCGCCACATTGGCAAACTCAAGCCCCTCGGGCAGGACGCCATCGGAGACAAGGCCAGTCAGGCTGTCGATCACAAGGGCGCGGATATCGGCGAACAGGTTCATCTTTGGTCTCTCCATCTCTTGCGGCGGGTTTACCACGCCCGCGCGGCGCGTCAACGGCATTGACCCACCATGCACAGCGCTATGCGGGTTTTGGCGGCGCTTTCGCGGCTGTTTTGGCCGCATTTGCACGCGCCGCTGTCGGCTTTTCGACTGTTTTCACGGTTTCGATCTCCGGCGCGGTGGGTACGGAGGCCTCGGGCGGCACCAAGGCGACAAGACGCGCCCCTGCCGCCACGCGCGCCCGCGATGCGGCCTCGCGCGCCTCTGTCATGCGGCGTTTG
>NZ_PYIB01000056.1:0-68071 GCF_009129705.1 Roseobacter sp. TSBP12 | reverse complement strand
GGCGTGGCCACGCACACGCCGGGCACGGCTGACGCGATCGCGCAGGCGCTCGCGGCGACTGCGGGCAAGTACTACCGCCTCGGCTACTCGGTCGCGGGCCTGACCGCTGGCAGCCTGACCCCGCGCCTCACCGGCGGATCGGATCGCCCCGGCACGGCTATCACAGCAGACGGCACCTACAGCGATCGCATCCAGGCGGTGACAGGTAACGACACGATTGATTTCGTCGCCTCGTCCGACTTCGACGCCGCGCTCGATGACGTCATCGCCTACCTCGAAACCTCAGGCTGCCTCTCACAGGGCACCCACTTTGTTTGGATCGAGCCGCGCAATGCGGACGATCTGCCCGGCCCCGTGGCCGGACCCTTCGAAATCACCATCATCTAGTATCAGCAGGAGACCAAAATAATGGCAAATGGTGTGAATACGGACAATATCGATCCCGTCGCAATCTCTGATGAGGTGCTGGTCAATAGGGATGGGTCGACTGGGCGTCAGCAAACCGCCAATTTGGGCATTCAGCTCGCAAATAGTGGTGCGATCGGTGATGCCCTGTCGGCGCTCGACATAGCGCGTGCATCGCACGAGGATCGCCTCGCGAGCGTCGAAGCCACTCAGACGACAAATATGGTCTATGCGGCTGCGTGGACCGCCGATCTGGATCAGATCGCTCCAGCATATATTGGTCAGGGGGCGGAGATCGTCGATGAGGCGGGCGGCAGCCACATCGATCCATCCACCGGGCAATCAGTCCTCGATGCGGGTCGCTACAAATCCTATGGCACAGCCGTCGGCGCATGGACGCGGATCAGCGATACTGGTCTGGCTGGGAAGGCGTCCACGGCCACGCTGAGGACTGCGGGCGTATATCACTGCACCGCTGTCCAGGACGGCGTTGACCCTAATCTTGTGTTGCTTACAAACCCGGATGTTCCCGCCGCGCCCACAGAAGGCATGCGGATCACATTCATTGCACCATTCACAAACACCGGAAACCTGAAGCTGAAAATAAACGGCGGAGCGGTTTTGGACGTGACGCAGTTGAACAACGGAGCGGTCTTTGCTGGGGCGATCACAGTGAATTATCCCTACGAATTCACATTCTTTGGCGCCCCGAGCAACAAGTACAAACTGACCACTGTACTGTACTCCACGAGTGAAATCCATGACAGGCTGGTGGCAAAGCCGGACACGTTTGGGGGGACGGCCAACGCCTTGACGGTCACTCTGAGGCAGGCAGCCGTTGATCGGCAACTTTTGCTCATCAAGCCGACCGCACCCAATACCGGCCCGGCGACGCTCAACGTGAAAAGTGCCGCTGACGTAGCATCGGGCGGGGCCGGGACCACAACAGGCATCGTCAACATGAACGGAACCCCTATCACTGCGGATACGCTTGTGGTGGGGCGGTTCACTCTGCTGATGAGGGACGCCTCCGGCGGCAACCCATGGCGCATCCTTGCCGATGGCGTAAATCAAGCTCAGATAGACGCCATTCTGGCTGATATGAGCGACCTGGATGGCCGGATCACGTCCCTTGAAAGTGCCAGCGGTGTAGTGGGCGCGTGGGAGAACGAAGCCGAGGCGCTCTGCAACAAGATCATCGGCCCGACCTTCGGTGGCGGTCGCCGCTATGCGGATAACCCACGCGATCCGAAGAACTGGATCAACTACGTTAACGGCGTACGGAGCCTCGACGATCCGGCCCCGTTTAAAATTCTGAATTGCGGATGTTCTATTAACACTGGCGCGGGGGCTCAGGATGATGGTGCCAGCAATCCTGGCCTCGTTTTATCAAATATGCTGGCGGCTCGATTTGGCGCACAGCACAATATCGACGTGCAATATGAGAGCGTGGCAGTCGGGGGGACCGTGGTGAGCCAGTTCGTGGGCCAGCTCCAGGGCGCGACGATGCAGGACCCCGATATCGTGATCGGCGCCAACCCGAAAAACAATGCGACTGTCGCAGCACTGCACCAGCTCGGACCGCAGACGATCTATGATCAATATGTAGCTCTGATCCGCTACATCCGGGACGACATGGGGGCCATGCCGATCATCATGGGCACCTATCATGAGCACACTCATGTCAATGTCGTTGGATTTCCGGATCATTACCAATCGACGTGGCCCGTATTGAGCTACAACGTCGTCAATCAATCTGCCACATTCGACCAGGCGACAAAGCGGATCACGATGTTCGGTCTGGCCTCATATGGCCAGATGTTGCAAGACGGCAGCGGCGAGTTGCCCGCGTCAAAACTGCGGGTGACGATCACGGGAGAGGCTGAGTTCACGGTCACGGTCGCGGCAATCAACTGGGCGACGTCTGAGATCACAACTGTGGAGGATTTGGCATATGACGGCACATTCACGGCCTCCGTCAAGCACCTGCCGGTTGATGAGGCGCAGCTACTGTGGGACACGCCTGCGCCACTTCTGGTCCGCAAGATACGCTCCCCTGGCGGAGAGGCTTTGCTCGGCTGGTATCACGATGACGTCGTTAATCAGATTGTCTATGATGCGTGCCGCGATGAGGGCTGTGGCTATCTCGATATGCAAAAATGGCAGTTTGGACTGCTCTCCGACGCTTGGCGCACCGGCAACTACACGGACGAGACGCTGTTCAATGTGATGTTCGAGAAGCCCGTCGATCCACTCGATCCGGATGGACCGACATTTGTTGAGTTCAATCACGCCAACCAGCAGAGCTACGCCTCGTTCAACAATGCGATGTTCACCCCGTTCTGCTCAGCGATCGAATATCGTCGTCTGTACGCTCAGAGGGAGTTCTGACCTAACACCGCGCCCGCTGATTTATAACGGGCGCGGTACAACACAACTGGGTGATTAAGCAGCTGCGCGCACAAGTGCAGCGTTTAACGCCTGATTAAGGCCATCACCCAAAACGTGTTTGCTGCAACTATTGGTGTCATTCACTGCAAGAATCCGTGTCGCGCTACACCGATTTGGGGCAGTTTCACATCTACAGTCACATTTAATACCCTTGTTCAAATTTGGAGGACATATCATCCTATATCGGCAGTCAAACACAACCTCACATCAGGGACAACAGTAACCGTTTCCCATAAAAGGCACCTAAGCCATTATTTATAATTACATTTTCAAATTAATGTAAAAAACATTCACATAAACCCTTGCACCAGAAACCCGGCGAACCCATTTTGGTAATGTGAAAGACATTCACATCAAACATCACAACCTTCCGAAAGGGTTCATCAATGACCGACGTCACCTCCACCTACACCGCTCAGGATCGCCCTATGGGCTGGTTCCGTCGCGCCGAAGGCTGGCTTGACGATAAGGGCAAAGGGGCCTGGATCGCCGCAATGGTCCTTGGCTTCGTCTTCGTCTGGCCGGTTGGCCTTGCACTTCTCTTTTACATGATCTGGGGTAAAAAAATGTTCGCTTGTAAAAATCGCTCTCATCACCGCACTCATCGCTGTGGCTCCCATGGCGAAACCTTCCGTGCCGCTCGCGCCGCCGCGCGCCCGTCTGGCAACAGCGCCTTTGACGCCTATAAGACCGAGACGTTGATGCGCCTGGAAGAAGAGCAGGATCAATTCGAATCCTTTCTTGAGCGCCTGCGCGCCGCAAAGGACAAGGCCGAGTTTGACCAATTCATGGAAGACCGCGTGAAAAAGGCATCTGAGGCACGCGCCAAAGATCATGACGCCAAAGATCATGACGAAAGCGCCGATAAAGAAGACGCTTGAGCCACACACCCGAGATCGGGCAGACTCGCCCCTGAGTTTGCCCATCCCAGCCAAGCCCTGAAACCCGTCAAACCGACCTGACACAGAAATATGAGTGAGACCATGTTCCACGATGACACCGCCC
Source organism: Roseobacter sp. TSBP12 (assembly GCF_009129705.1). Taxonomy (NCBI): domain Bacteria; kingdom Pseudomonadati; phylum Pseudomonadota; class Alphaproteobacteria; order Rhodobacterales; family Roseobacteraceae; genus Roseobacter; species Roseobacter sp. TSBP12. The sequence goes on along the minus strand of NZ_PYIB01000056.1, from coordinate 64,210 downwards.
TTTGGGGCCTTCCCGACCCGGAACGCCAGCCGGGGTTTTACGACGCCGTCCCCACCAAACGTGCGCTTGCCTTTGTTGTGGACCTGATCGTCACCACCTTGATCGCGGCAATGATCGTACCGTTTACCGCCTTCACCGGGATTTTCTTTTTCCCCTTTCTGGTGGCAGTGGTCGGGTTTGCCTATCGGGTCGTCACCCTGACAAATGGCTCAGCCACGCTGGGGATGCGGCTGATGGGGATCGAGTTTCGCACCTCAAAAGGCGAGCGCTTTGATCTTGGCATGGCGCTGTTGCACACCGGGCTGTTCACCGTCTGGTGTACGATGGGCCTGCCGCAGGTGATCTCAGTTGTGTTGATGCTGACAACCGGGCGCAAACAGGGGCTCAGCGACCTGATTATGGGGTCGGCGGCAATCAATCGGCCCTCTGACTATTAAATCCGAGTCCCAAACTGTCGGAAAATGAGAGCAAAGGGCGCATTTTGCGCCCTTTTGTCGCGTTTTAGGGACAAAACTCGCAGATGAATTTACTGCAATGTGATCGGGGGCTTGGCGCGTGGGTCAGGACTTGCTACCTTCCCTTTGCGTGCCGTGAACGCGCCCTTTGTGAAATCATCCTAAGTCGACTTTATGCGTCATACCCTCCCCCTCGCGCCGCAGTTCTATGTGACGGCTCCACAGCCCTGCCCCTATCTTGAGGGCCGGATGGAACGCAAACTGTTCACCTCCTTGCAGGGCGAGAGCTCCGATCAACTCAACAACAGCCTGTCGAAACAGGGGTTCCGTCGGTCACAAAACGTGTTGTACCGTCCGACCTGCGCCGATTGTAGCGCCTGCATGTCCGCCCGCATCCGGGTGGCCGATTTCAAACCATCGCGATCGCAACGCCGCGCGATCAACAAGAACAATTATCTCAAACGCGCCGCCACCAGCCCTTGGGCCACTGAGGCGCAATTTGAACTGTTTCGCGACTATCTTGAGACCCGACATGCCGACGGCGGCATGGCCGATATGGACGTGTTTGAATTCGCCGCGATGATCGAAGAAACGCCGATCCGCACCCGCGTCATCGAATATTACATCACCTCACGGGGGGGCACGCCACGCGAATTGGCGGCGACCTGTTTGACCGATCTGTTGGATGACGGCCTCTCTATGGTCTATTCGTTTTACAAACCCGATTTGGTCAAGGACAGCCTTGGCACCTATGTGATCCTGGATCATATCGAAATCGCCCGCGAGGCGGGCCTGCCCTATGTCTACCTGGGCTATTGGGTGCCGGGTTCGCCCAAAATGGGCTATAAGGCGCGGTTCTCGGCGCTGGAGGTCTATCAGGGCGGTCAATGGGTCGACATGATCGACCCGGAGGATTTCGCCGCTGAGGCCCATCCGCTTGAATCCGAACCCATCGCGCAACAGGTGGCCAAGATCGACCTACCGGACACCCATACTGTGCCCCACCCCTCCCGTGGGCCTCGGTCGGAGTATTAAAGCCGTATCGTGTTAGTGATAAGCCCCACGCGGACGCATCGCATGGGCGTCAACGCGGGCGGCCGCTTGAATCAAAAGCCCCAATTGTTCGGCCAAAGACACCGCCATAGACGCGATGTCAGCGCGGATCAACAGCATCGCCATCAAAGCCGCGTCCTCGCGTGCGCCCCGCGCCGCAAGGCGGACAAACCGCGCCATCACCGCCTCATCCGCCCCCAGACAGGCACAGTCCGGGTGATGCCGCATCAAAGGCCGGCGCGCGTGGCGTTCAAAGACCATCATCATCTGGCCATAGACCTTGGAAATGTCGCTGTCCTTGGCCGCGATCTGTGCGCCACGCATCAGCGCCACGACCATTCGCCCCTGGGCGTCGAGCTGGTCGATCCGGCCAACCGGTTCGGCACCCTCGACCTCTCGGGCGGGATCAAGACCAAAGGGATCGTGGGGAGAATATGACATGGGGCGTCCTTCGATTCATTACCCGAGTATTTTTATCGGATAATTTCAAATTCGACAAACCCTATTTTCCGAAAAAGAAAAGCCCCGCTCAGTGGCGGGGCTTTTGGTCGTATCACAGGTCGCTCAAAAGGCTCTATTTCGACAACAGGTTCGGCACGATGGTGACGATGTCGGGGAACATCCACAGGATGCCAAGCCCCAGAACCTGAATGAGCACAAAGGGGATGATCCCTCGGTAGATGTGCCCTGTGGTCACGGAGGGCGGAGCCACCCCGCGCAGGTAGAACAGGGCAAAGCCAAAGGGCGGTGTGAGGAAGGAGGTCTGAAGGTTGACCGCAATCATGATCGTCACCCATTTCGGGTCCATCGTGCCGCCGTAGATCACCGGGCCGACGATGGGCACGACAATGTAGATGATCTCCAGAAAATCCAACACAAAGCCCAAGACGAAGAGCACCAGCATGACCAAAAGGAAGACGGTGAATTCGTTGTCAAACGAGCGCAGGAAACTTTGGATGTAATGTTCGCCACCGAACGAGATCACCACGAGGTTCAGCAATTGCGAGCCAATAAGGATGGTGAAGACCATCGACGTGACCTTGGCGGTTTCACGCACCACGATCCCCAAAGTGCCATCCCCCCACAACACCCAGCAGGCATAGAGAATGCCGAACATCGCGTAGTAAAAGGCCACGAGGGCGACGATATAGGCCGCCCAATCTTCAAACGGCACATCGCCCCGGCCCAGACGCAGGTCGAAATTCGACCCGATCAGGATCATGATGACGACGGAAAACGCCGCCCCCAAAATGATTTTGCCGGATTTATGATGATCGGCCAATTTGCGGTAAGCCGCCAAAAGGATCGCGCCCCCGGCCCCAAGACCTGCGGCAGGTGTCGGGTTGGTCACCCCCCCCAAGATCGAGCCAAGCACGGCCACGATCAACACAAGCGGCGGGAAAACCACGCGGAACAGCTCGTTTTTACCCAACCGCATCGCCGCTTCTTTGAGACCATAGGCCATCAAAAGCGCCGGGATCAGGTAATAGAGCGCGGCGGTGCCGGAACTGGTCAGCGGGCTGACAAACAGCGCATCCATCGCCAAGATGCCCGCGATCCCCGCAGCGCCGATCAGCAGAGGACGCGGATCGGCAGAGGGCGCAACACCGCGGCCAAAGGCCAAGACAACGCTCAACAACACCATCACCGTGAGCAAGCCCTTGCCAAGTTTCGGCGCGGAGTCCACCGCCACGGCGGTCAGGCGTTCGATCTCTTCGGGGGAGCGCTGAACGCTTTCCACGGCGCCGCCAGCGGCCTCAATCGCGGCCTGTTCCGACAGGGCGGTGGCCCACGCCTCTTGCCCATGCAGCTCGATCATCGCCGCTTCACATTGCTGCGACACATTGGTGCGCAATGAGGCGCGCGCGCCCGCGTCGGTGTATTCCTTGACCAACACCGATTGGTTGCCGGCAATCCCGACCTGACCAAAGACAATCGCGCCACCGATCAAAATCACCGGGATCGCCAGGAACCACAACAGGCCTTCGCGGCGGGTGATGGTGTCATGGCTGGTGTGTGACAGATGCACGGGCGGGGCTTTGTGCGGGTTCAACAGCGCATAGCCAAAGGCGTAAAGCGCATAGAGGAAGGCCAGGAAAATCCCCGGCAACATCGCCGCCTGAAACAGAGTGCCGACGGAGACAACCGCCGGTTTGCCAAGATAAGTCAGCGCATCGGTACAGCCCACCGCCTGCGCCCGCGCCTCTTGGGCTGCGGAATAAAGATCGCCCGCGAGCGTGCCAAGCAACACAATCACGATGGAGGGCGGAATGATCTGCCCCAACGTGCCCGAGGCGGCAATGACGCCGGTGGCAAGTTCAGGCGAATAATTGTGCCGCAACATGGTCGGCAGCGACAAAAGCCCCATGGTCACAACGGTCGCACCCACGATGCCGGTCGAAGCGGCCAAAAAGGCACCGACGATGACCACGGAGACGGCCAAACCGCCGGGGATCGGGCCAAAGACCCGCGCCATGGTGGTCAACAGATCGTTGGCAATTTTGGACCGCTCCAGAACGATCCCCATCATCACGAACATCAGAACCGCCAACAGCGTTTCGATCGAAGCGCCCGCAAAGACGCGTTCGTTCATCCGGTTGACGATAAAGGACAGGTTGCGATCAATCGCCTGTTCCCAACCGCCTTCAAACAAGGGCTGCATATAGGTGGGCAAGTCTGGATATCTGAAATGCGAAATGGTGACCGGGTTCACCCCGGAATTGACCAGATCACGATAGGCCTGCGCATTGGTATCAAGCGCTTGGTGCACCAAGATCCCGGCACTGTCCAACGCGGCAATGATGCCAAAGGACAACAACCCCGCGCCGCCGATGGCAAAGGCCACCGGGAAGCCTGTGAGAATTCCACTGAACAGACAGAGGAACACGATGATGAGGCCGATTTCTACGCCATCAAGTCCGAAAAGCATGTTTTTGATCCCTCTTAGTCTTCTGTTCTGGTCACATTTTCGGACCGGAAAACCGGTGCCCACTTTTCCTGAAAATGCTCCATATTAGTGCGTGCCTTCGTAGGCTTCTTCGCCCGCGCCAAGCGTGTCTCGGTCAAGATATTTGCCCGCCGACTCTTCGCCCTCAAGAAATTCGAGATAGGAGCGGTAGAAAAACGCCAGCGCCTGAAGGATCACGAGGCCGATGAAACACAGCATCAGGATTTTAAACAGGAAATAGCCGTTAAACCCGTTGGCCGAAAACGATACCGTTTCGACATTCCATTTCACGATCCGCGCTTTGCGCAGCATCAACTCAAGCTTGTCAGAGGCCGACACTTTCGGGGTGATCAGGTGCCGCCAGAGAAAGAACCATGCGTACATCCATGTCAAAAATGCCACCGGCAGCATGAAAAACAGCGAGCCGAACATGTCGATCAACCGTTTCGCCCGGTGCGACACCCCGGCATAGACCAGATCGACGCGCACGTGGCTGCCCTGCACGAAAGCGTAGGACACACAAAGCGCGACGACGAGGGCGTTTTCAAATTTCAGGCTTTCGGAAAACCAGCCGACCGATTGGGTGAATCCCGCACCAAACGGCGCGATGGTGATTTCGCCCAGCCGAAAGATCGACTGAAGGAAAACCACCATGATCTGTTGCAGCACCATCAAAAGACCAGCCCATGCGGCGACGCGGCCAACGGTGTTGGTGATTTTCTCAAGCCCGCGCACCAGCCCCCACATAAACGGGCGGTAGAAAAACCCGACAAGGCTGATAACGATGATGATGTCTAAGAAAACAAACAGAAATTCTTTGGACCCACCAAAATAAACAAAGCGCAACAGGCTTTCTTTATTCGACCAATCCAGCCATGCGCCCGGATGGGTCACGGCCTGAATGATGTGCCAAAATCCAAGGCCGAGATTGACGACAAGGGCCAAAAGCCCGTCGAACACCGCGCCAAAGAAAGATGTGCTGGCCTGCTCTTCCATGGTTGCTGTCCCCTTTTCGGACCGGCTGATGCGATCCGTTCTTTTCTAAATGCGTCTGGGCGGTGCCTTATACCTGCCACGCCTCAGCGGCAATGACTCAAGCCGCAAAATGCGCGCGAATACCGCGCGCATTTTCGTTTGTTTCACATTGCGATGACTTACTTGAGGTTTGCCAAAACGCGGTCACGCTGGGCGGTGTAGGCGCTGTCAGAGCGGCCGGACCAGCCAGACGTGGAGGCCATAGCGGCCTCAGCAGAGGTGCGAATTTCGGCAAACAGCTCATCACTCATATAGCCATCGAGAACGGTTTTGGAGGCGGCCCCATAGGCATCCCAGACATCGTCAGAGAATTCTTTGACCTGCACGCCCGCAGAAATCAGACGCTGAAGCGCCGGACCGTTGTTGGCCATGAACAGCGCGTAGTTGTGCTGATGGCCTTCGCCGGATGCAATTTCGATGGCTTTTTGCTGCGACGGGGTCAGACTGTCGAACACTTCGAGGTTGGTGACAACGGACAGCGCCGCACCCGGCTCGTGGAACCCGGCAGGATAGTAGAAATCACAGACCTCTTGCAGGCCGAGTTTCTCATCCGACCACGGGCCGATCCATTCGGTGCCATCGAGCGCGCCAGAGGACAACGCTTGGTAGATCTCACCGCCCGGAAGCACCTGAACAGAGGCGCCAAGTTCGGACAGAGCCTGACCACCCAAGCCCGGCATACGGAATTTCAGACCCTGGAAATCAGAGGCGGATTTGATTTCCTTGCGGAACCAACCGCCGCCCTGCGCCCCGGTTTGACCGGCGATAAAGGGTTTAAGGCCAAAGATTTCGCCCAGCTTGCTGTGCAAATCCATACCGCCCATGCCGTAGTACCACACCATCATTTCCGGTGCGGTCATGCCGAAGGGCACAGTGGTGAAATAGGCCCAAGCCGGGTGTTGGCCGGTGAAATAGTAATCGGCACCGTGATACATATCGGCCTGACCAGCGGTCACGGCGTCAAACACTTCGAGACCGCCCACGAGCTCGCCTGCGGCTTTCGGTTCGATCGTCACCGCGCCATCGGTCAGCGCCGTGACAGAGGCTGCAATGCGCTCAACAGAATCCCACACACCGGCAAGACCGCGCGGCCATGTGGTGACCATGGTCAGCGTGCGTTTGCCCTGTGCATACATCGGCGCGGCCAGTGTAGCGGCTGCGGCGGCGGATGCGCCCCCAAGAGCAGAAGTTTTCAAAAAAGAACGACGATCCATAGATGGTTTCCTCCCAAAATAGTCTATGGCGAATGGTAAGGGCCTTCAGACAGCATCAGGATCGGCACTCGCGGCTGACCGCGACACTCCCCCGTTTACCCCCCTCGCGCCCCAGATCCGGCCGAAACCGAACCGAGCTTGTTGGGCGACGTTAACGCCGTCACTCATGCGTTTGAATACCCAACTCTACGCAGCTAAGGTGGTTTTATGACGCGTCATCACCGGTTCAGCGCAATTTTCGTGCGGCCAAGCCAGAAAAAGCCTGATGATTGACCTGTCCCCTCGCCCCGCTATCCTTTGATTCGTTGCATGACCGCCCCTTGGCCCTCTTAGCCCTTTTTAGGACCTCCTTCTCAATGCCCCGCCTGATCCCCGAACTCACCTATGCGCGCAAATTGTTTTTGCTGGCGACCCTGCCGTTGTTGATGGCGGTATCGGCGATTGCTGTTTTGGTGGCGGATCAATCGCGCAACATGGCGGATCACGAGATTTCCGAACTGGAGGCACAACTGATTTCGGCCAAGCGGCAGGAGTTGCAAAACTACCTGCAATTGGCCCGCGCGGCCATCACTGCAGAATACAATCCCGCACCGCCCGATGACGAAGAGGCCAAGCTCAAAGTTACGCAAATTCTGTCGGCCATGACCTATGGCATCGACGGCTATTTCTTTGTCTATGACTATGATGGCACCAATCTTGTTGCTCCGCGCGACACACGGTTGATCACTCAAAACTGGACCGGATTGGCCGACAGCATTGGCACGCCCGTGGTCGATGAACTCATCACTCTGGCGCAACAAGGCGGTGGGTATCACAGCTATCTTTGGCCGAAACCTTCGACCGGAAAAGAGGCACAGATGATCAGCTACGTGGTCGGACTGCAAGACTGGCAATGGGCGATTGGCACCGGCGTGTTCATCGACGATGTGCTGACGTCAGTCGCCGCCGCGCGTGCCGAGGTCGAGGCGCGCATCCGCCGCACCTTCGTCTATATCGGCGCAATCACCATGGCCGCCACGCTTTTGGTGTTTATGTCGGGCGTCACGATCACCATTCGCGAACGCCGTTTGGCCGATGCCAAACTCAAAGAACTGACCCAGCGCATTTTCGACACCCAAGAAGAAGAACGCGGTCGGGTGGCGCGCGAATTGCATGACGGGATCAGCCAGATTTTGGTTGGCGTGCGCTATGCGTTGGAATTGGCGCGGCGGCAATTGGCCAAGGACGACCCGAACGCCCCCGTCAGTTTGGATCGCGGCGTCGAGATGTTGGGCGGGGCAATCACCGAAGTGCGCCGCATCTCGCGCGATCTGCGCCCCGGCGTCTTGGACGATCTGGGGCTTGGGCCGGCGCTCAAGGCCCTCACAGAAGAGTTCCAAACCCGCACCGGCATCAAAACCGAATTGGAAACCGTGGTGTTTCGCAACCGCTTGGACGAAGAGGCCCGCATCGCCCTGTTCCGCATTGCCCAAGAGGCGCTGACCAATATCGAACGCCACGCCGAGGCCACCGAGGTCACGATCAAACTGGCCGGGCACCGCACCGGGGCGACCTTGTTGATCTCCGATGACGGGCGCGGCTTTGACATGGCGGAGCGGGCCAAAGCCGGACGCGGGCTGGGCCTGCGCAATATGGCCGAGCGGATGGAGCAGCTTGGCGGCACGCTGACCATCTACAGCCTCTCGCCCGGCACCGCCATTGACGCCACCGTGCCGCTGAAGCATATCCTGACGCCCGCAGGATCAAGTCGTCCCCCAGCCCCAGTAGGAAGTGCCCGATGAGTGAAACACCGACCCGCGTCTTGATTGTCGACGACCATCCGATGGTGGCCGAAGGCATCCGCGCCCTTTTGGAAACCTTTGACGATCTCGATGTTGTTGGCACTCTCTGCAATGGCCAGGAGGCGGTGGATCAGGTGATGAACTTGGCCCCCGATGTGATCTTGCTCGATCTCAACATGCCCTGCATGGGGGGGCTGACGGCAACTGAACTGTTGCTGGAGCGTCGTCCAGAGACCCGTATCCTGATCCTCACCATGCATGATGGCCCCGAATACATCGGCGCGGCGCTGTCACATGGCGCGATGGGATATGTGCTCAAAGACGTACCGACCGAGGACGTGAAAGAGGCGATTGACGCGGTGATGAACGGTGAGAAATACCTTTGCACCGGGGCGCAGGCGGCGATCAAACCGACGAAAATTCGCGACGGGCGCGAACCGTTGACCGACCGCGAACAAACCATCCTGTTGGAACTGGCCCAAGGCAAATCCAACAAGGACGTGGCCATAGCCCTCGACATTTCCGTGCGCACGGTCGAAACCCACCGCAAAAACATCAAACGCAAACTGGGCATTTCCTCCACCGCGGGGCTGACGCGCTACGCGATGGAGCATGGGGTGTTGCAGGGCACGGGCCGGTTTTAAAGGGCCTATATCCCCGCCCCGGTCGTCAGGCCGACAACCAGCCTTCAAGTTTGGTTTTATCCGGCAATCCGCCCGCATGGACCAGCGTGCCGTCAATCTCGATCCCCGGCGTCGACATGACCCCGGCCATGGCGATGGATTTCGGGTCGGTGATTTTCTCGACCTCGACCTCAAGGCCCAATTTGGCCGCCGCATCGCGGACCATATCGACCGTGGTTTCACAGCGTTTGCAGCCGGGACCATAGACTTTTACGGATGTCATCAGATGTCTCCTTTCAGAAGATCAGCTTAGAAAATCAGATTGAACAGGAACCCCACGGCCAAAATACCGCTGCCGACGATACCGATAAAGACGGCGATGAGGCGATAGGTCAGCACCTGTTTGAGAATGATCATTTCAGGCAGCGAGAGCGCGATGACGCTCATCATAAAGGCCAAGACCGTGCCAAGCGCCGCGCCTTTGCCCAACAAGGCCTCGACAATCGGGATCACCCCGGCGGCATTCGTATACATCGGAATGCCCATGATCACGGCGGCGGGCACGGACCACCACGCCTCGGCGCCCATGATTTTCACCATGAAATCTTCGGGCACATAGCCATGGATCAACGCGCCCATCGCGATGCCCAATAAGATCCAAAGCCAGACCTTGCCAAAAATCTCCCGCACGGCTTGGGTCCCCGCCCGGTAGCGTTCGATCATCGTCATGCTTTCGCCCGCGATCTGGGTCGGAGCCGACGCGCCGGAATGAATGTCGCGCACCCAATCCTGCAACCAACCTTCGAGGTGCAATTTGCCGATGACAAACCCCGCGACAATGGCGATGCCCAGCCCAAAGGCCAGATAGGTCGCCGCCACTTGCCAGCCGACCAAGCCAAACAACAGCACAAGCGCCACCTCATTGACCATTGGTGCCGCGATCAGGAAGGAAAAGGTCACGCCCAAAGGCACGCCTGCGGACACGAATCCGATGAACAGCGGCACGGCAGAGCAAGAGCAGAATGGCGTCAAAATACCAAGCCCCGCCGAAAAGATATTGCCCACGCCCTCGCGTTTGCCGGACAGAAGCGCGCGGGTTTTCTCCGGCGAGAAAAAGCTGCGCACCACGCCCATGGCAAAGACGATCAGTGTCAAAAGCATCATCACTTTCGGCACATCATAAAGGAAAAACGCGATGGCTTCGCCGGTGTGGCTGTGACGCGCCACCGGCAACAGACCCGTGATCCACTCGGCCAGTGGGGCGAGCTGATGATAGAGTATCCACCACAGTGCGACCGCAGCGACAACGCCCAAATGCCAGAGCCAATCCGGGCGTGGCGGGTGCGACGGGTGTGTAAGATCTGAATTCATGCTGCACTCCTTTGAGCGCTCTGCGCGGCGTGACACACCGCATCCAGAACCGCCCTGACCTCGGGCGACAGGTCCGGGTTAACGCGATAGCGCACCCATTGCGCATCGCGCCGATCCAAAACCAGCCCCGCTTGTTTGAGCACCTGCATGTGTCGCGACATCCGGCTTTGCGTCGCCCCAACACGCCGCATCAATTCACAGACACAGTGCTCGCCGCCATCCGACAACAGGCGTATCGCCTCAAGGCGGGTGGGGTCTGCGAGAGCGGAGAGGATGGGCAGAATCATGAAAGCACTCCTTTATGCGCATAAGCGCATATCCGGTCGCCTCTCGCCTTGATCTGGATCACATCAGGACATTCAGACCGAACATTCAGAACGGTCTCTTGGACACATAAAAACGCGCACCCCTAAAGGGATGCGCGTCCATCATTTCAGAATGGATCAAGCGGGTTAAAGCAGACCCAAAACCCGGTTGCGTTGGGCGGTGTAAACGCTGTCCGAGCGCCCCGTCCAACCCGAAATCTCCCCCATCGCGGATTCATAGGCCGCGCGGGTTTCGGCGAAAATTTCGTCGCCCATATATTGGTCCAACACCTCTTTCGAGGCCGCGCCGTAAGCGTCCCAGACATCGTCGGAGAATTCCTTGATCTGGGTGCCGCCGCTGATCAACCGCCCCAACGCCGGGCCGTTGTTGGCGATGAACAAGGCGTAGTCGAACTGGTGACATTCGGCGGCGGCCACGTCGAGAATGCGCTGCTCGGCGGGGCTCAGGCTGTCGAACACCTCAAGATTGGTGTTGACCGACAGGGCAGAGCCCGGCTCGTGAAAGCCCGCCGGATAGAAGAACTGACAGACCTCTTGCAGGCCGAGTTTTTCGTCCGACCACGGCCCGACCCATTCGGTGCCGTCCAATGCGCCCGAGGAGAGCGCTTGGTAAATCTCGCCCGCCGCCATGACTTGAACCGAGGCACCGAGTTTGCCAACCACTTCGCCGCCCAAACCCGGCATGCGGAATTTCAGACCCTGAAAATCGGCAACCGATTTGATTTCTTTGCGGAACCAACCGCCACCTTGCGCGCCGGTTTGACCCGCAATCGAAGTGTGCAAACCAAAGACATCGCCCAACTGTTGGTGCAAATCCTTGCCGCCCATGCCGTAATACCAGCTCATCATTTCCGGCGCGGTCATGCCGAAAGGGGCCGTGGTGTAATAGGCCCAAGCCGGATGCTGACCGGTGAAATAGTAGTCTGCGGCGTGGTACATATCGGCCTGACCGGCGGTCACGGCGTCAAACACTTCAAGCCCGCCAACAAGCTCGCCCGCCGCACGTGCGTCGATCGCCAGCGAGCCACCCGACATGGTTTGCACGTTGTCGACAAAGCGTTCGACCGCATCCCACACCCCCGCCAGACCGCGCGGCCAGGAACACACCATGGTCAATGTGCGCGGTGCACCTTGGGCCACCGCCGGAGCGGCCAGACCGGCGGCGGCGGCAGACGCCCCACCCAGTGCAGAGGTTTTCAGAAAAGAACGACGATCCATAGGTATATCCTCCAAAAGGCGCGCGGGGGAAAACGCCCCACGTCAAATCGCGGGCAACCTACAAAGGCAGATCGAAAGATTGAAGGGGGCGAGCCGCGACATTTCGCGCGAATGTTGCGCAAGGATGCAGAAGGGGGGATGGATTATTGCGGAGGGGGATAGGGGGCTTGATCCACATATTTGTGTTCGGTAGCATCTACATAATTTTTAAAGGAATAAATCCATGGCGTTTGATTTAAAAAAAGCTCTTAGCCTACCAGACATTCATCGCTCTGTTCACAAACGTGATGAGGTATTGAGGCGCTTCGGGCCGCTTTTCCGCGATCCTTCTAGCCTAATGCATCAAGACTACCTTGATTTCCTGAGTCTTAAGCACAATCACCATTGGTCAGGGTTAGAGCGCCTCGGCCGCACAGCAGCAAATGACATGGACAACCTGCGTTCGGCTATCTCCATTCTTGTTGATGAAACTGCACTGCTTTCGGACAGGTTCGACACGGCTTTGTCCATGGTTGATGGCGTCGGCGCGGCCACACTCACGCCGATGTTGCTCCTAGCGTATCCTGATCGCTATGGCGTTTGGAATGGGACCAGTGAGCCGGAGATGCGTGATCGCGGCATTTGGCCCAGCTTCCCGCCAAACTCATCATTTGGGAAGAAATACGAAATCATCAATACGAAATTGATCGGCTTATCCAAAGATCTAGGCGTTGATCTGTGGACATTGGATGCTCTTTGGTGGGTTAGCAAGTTAGAGCGCCTTAATAATGGTGAAATCAAGGATGCAAGATTCAAGGCAATCTGGAGTATGGCAAACCAAGCCGAGCAAACCGCAAAGCAGTCGTATGGACAGACCATTGAGCGCACAGTTAAAAACAAAGACCTCCGGCTATCCAAAGAGGCCCTTATTACGCATCTAAACGAGTTACTAGACGAAACCGGCAATCATTGCGCAATCACGGGTCTCACTTTGCAGTTCGACGGTTCAGACGACCAGTTGCGACCGTCTCTGGATCGAATTGACAGCAATGGTCATTATGAAACCGGAAATTTACAGGTGGTGGCTCGTTTTATAAACTTCTGGAAGCGAGACACCGACGATATGGAGTTCAAAAGGTTGATCGCCATTGTACGACGTGAATAGCGTATCCCGATTATTAAGAAATCATCCCCAAAAAATAAGGGGCGCGGTTTTCACCGCACCCCCTTTCGATCCTAGGCCTGATACCCTAGAGGAACCGCTTACCCGATCAGCGCGCCGTCTTCACGCCACACGGCAATCACCGAAGAGCGCGGTTTGCCCGCGCCGTCCGGCCAGGAGCCGCCCGGGTGTTGGATGCCCACAAAGGCGACCTTTTTATCCGCAGACCAGCACAGGCCCGTAACCTCAGCGCCGTTCGGAGCGGTGAGGAAACGGCCGATGTCGCCGGTTTCGGTGTTGCCAACCAGCATCTGGTTGTTGCCTTGGCCTTCGAACTCGCCTTCGTTGCTGTCGTCACCATCCGTCTGGATCCAGAGGTAACCGTCGGACGAGAAGGCCATGCCGTCGGGCGAGTTGAACATGTTGCCCGCCGTGACGTTTTTGGAGCCGGCATAGGCGTTGTCGTAGACGCTCGGGTTGCCGGCCATGACGTAGAGGTCCCATGTGAACGCATCTGCACCGTGATCCGCGCCCGCTGGCATCCAGCGCACGATTTGACCAAAGTTGTTGCTCTCACGCGGGTTCGGACCACCGACCGGGGTGTCGTCACCACCGGCGTTCGGTTTCACGCCACGGTTTTTGTTGTTGGTCAGGGCGCAATAGGCCTCCACCTTGGACGGGTGCGCGGCGACCCATTCCGGGCGATCCATCGTGGTCGCGCCGACTTTGGAGCCAGCAATGCGGGAGAAGACAAGGATGTCTTCGATCGACATGCCGGTTGTTTCCGGCGTCAAAGCCAACCATTCGCCCGACATATCGTCGTTGAATTTGGCGACATAGAGCGTGCCGTCAGAAAGGAGGCCCTCGGTGGAACCGCCCTCGGTGTACACGCCATTGGAGACGAATTTATAGATGAATTCGCCACGCTCATCGTCGCCCATATAGACCACGACACGGCCATCGGCGGCCTGAACCATTTCGGCGTTTTCGTGTTTGAAGCGACCCAAAGCGGTGTGTTTGATCGGGGTGGACGCCGGATCAAGCGGGTTGATCTCGGTGACCCAGCCATGACGATGCGGCTCGTTCGGCTCTTTCGAGAGATCGTAACGCGGATCGAATTTTTCATAGGCGTAGCGACCTTCGCCGCCGATGCCGTAGCGTTTGAATTCGTCGGTCACATCATATTCGCCAGTGGCGCCGAAATAACCGTTAAAGTTCTCTTCGCAGGTCAGGTAAGTGCCCCAAAGCGTCTTGCCGGACCCACAGTTGTTCATCGTACCTTTGGGGGACATGCCCTCGGGGTCGGCATTGGTTTTCACCAGATCGGAACCCGCCGCCGGGCCGTCCATGGTCATCTGGGTCTCATGGGTGATGCGGCGGTTGTAGGGGCTGTCCACAACGATCTCATAACCGTTGCCCATGTCCGCCACTTCCATGACGGTCACGCCTTGCATGTTTTTGAGCAACATGACTTCGTCGGCATTTTGCGGCATGCCTTCAGAGGCAGCGGGCAGGTTGATTTTCGGGTTCACATATTCGGAGTTGACCGCGATGATTTGCTTGTCACCATCGGTGAACAGTTCCATGCCATCGGTGTTTTCACCAAAGACGCGGTCGGATTTCGACACGTCAACGCCGGTGTCCGGGGAATAGGCATCTTGCGCGTCCGAGAACAACGCATCGCCCCAACGTGCGAGCACTTTCCACTGATAGCCCTCGGGCACATGGATGGTGTGGTCGGTCGCGATGTCGATCGGTTTAAAGGCAAAGCCCATGCCTTCGGCGCGCGATGCAGTGGTGGAGGACAAAAGACCCGCTCCCATGGCCAAAGCGCCCGACCCAAAGGCCAGTGCACCGCCCAGGAACCCACGACGCGAAATGGCACGCTCGACCACGGCGTCAAAGCCATTGTCCTGCGGGCGCGGGTCGCGCATCTCGTCAAATTCATCCCAAGAGAGATCGGTGAAATCCTGATCATTCATTTTTGGCTCCAGTGCAGTCAATGTTGCTCTATCTGCGCAAACGTCTTGGGGCGTCGAAGACCCCCGCGCTCGCGTCCGGGCCACAGGTGCCGATATTCGGCAACAAAGCGATGACAGCCAGACGACAAAATGATGAAACCGCGCCTTGACCTTACGGCAGCGACCTTAGGCAGATCTGCGCGCCGGGGCCACGCCAACCGGACCTGCCCCCGCCGCGCCCTCGGCCCCATTCAACACATTGCACATGGATTGTTCTTGCCGCACGGCTCAGCTTTCGGCACAATTTGCCCAAGACTACGGACAAGACACGGGATCGGCGTCCAATGGGGTCCCCCCTAAGCCACGGACCGTGACATCGCAGGACTGGGAGGATCCGGCATGTTGGAAACGGCTCTTTTGGAGGACCGGCGCGGCGCGCCTTTGTTGCAGGATAAGTTGACCACAACCCGCGACTGGTCGGTGGTGAACGCGTTTTGCGCCACGACCTATATGCCCTTGTCGACCCGCCCCCTCACCCGCGGCATGGACCCAAATGCCACCATCCGAAATCTCAAAATCGGACAGATCACCTTTAGCCGCTTTTGTTTTGGCACCCCGACAAAAACCGATGATTTTGACCCGAGCTCCGGCAATATCATCGTCGTGAACACGCTGCGTGGCTCGGTGCGTCATCCGCTCAACGGCAATGACGCCGTCGATACCCGTCCGGGCGACAGCTATGTCGTCGATTGCAGCCGCACGAGCTATTGGAACCTTGCCGATGGCAATGATTTACAGCTCAACCTGACCATCCCTCATGCGCTGATGGAGGAAACCGCCGCGCGGTGGTACGGTTTTGTACCCGAGGATGATCTTTGGCAAAATCGGTTGATCTTTGGCGCCGGGCAGTCGGCATGGCTGTCGCTTTTGGATTACGCCACCCGCACCCTTGACGCCAAACATGACGGCATTGCGGATGCATTTATCGAACGGCGCATCGAAGAAACCCTCTGTCTTGATCTGCTGCGCAATTGGGCGGACTGTGCCGGGCTGAATCTGGACACGGGTGCGCGCGCCGCCGCGCCACATTATGTCCGCGAAGCCGAACGGTTGATGCAAGACACTGCCGCCCGCGCACCAACCATTGGCGAGGTTGCCGCCCAGCTTGGCATCACCGCGCGCAGCCTCTCGGACGGGTTTCGGCGGTTTCGTGGCATCACCCCGCATGAGTTCCTCACCGCACAACGGCTGGATGGCCTGCGCCGGGCGCTACAACTGGCCCAGCCGGGCGAAACCGTGACCAGCATTGCCCGCGCGCGGGGCTATGTGAACCTTGGGGCAATGACGGCGCTCTATCGCAAACGGTTCGGGGAAACCCCCGCCAACACGCTGCGCAATCGCCGCACCTGAGTCTGCCCTCCCCCTCTGTGCACTGTCCCTGAGCCGCAGTGTCTGACAAATCGAAACGTTATACTATAACCAAACCGCCTCCCAAACCACCCCGTTTCGGCAGTGCAGCGCAGTCCGCTTCCGATTTCGAACCGGAATTTCCGAACTGGATCAGGCTACGGTATACTGCGGTCTACTCTTCGCTCTCAGTCCAGTTAGGCTCCTGTCCGACACGTGCCGCGCATAGGCGTTCGCTCGTCTCACGCAACGACACTGTCGTAGACTTCTGGAGGAGAAACACAGATGAAAGCACTCGTATATCAAGGCCCAGGCGAGAAAGTCTGGACTGAAAAAGACAAACCCGGCATCGAAAAACCCACCGACGTGATCGTCAAAGTGACCAAGACCACGATCTGCGGCACCGATTTGCACATCCTCAAAGGCGATGTGCCCACCGTGACCCCGGGTCGCACCCTTGGCCACGAAGGCGTGGGCATTGTCGAAGCGGTCGGCGCCGCGGTACAGAATTTCAAACCCGGCGACGCGGTGTTGATCTCTTGCGTCACCTCATGCGGCAAATGCGCCAATTGTAAGCGTCAGCTTTACGCCCATTGCTCGGATGGCGGTTGGATTCTTGGCCATAAGATCGACGGCACACAGGCCGAATATGTCCGCATTCCCCATGGCGACAATTCGCTCTACCCGATCCCGGCAGGTGCCGACGAAGAGGCGCTGGTGATGCTCTCTGACATCATGCCCACAGGCCTTGAGATCGGCGTGCAATATGGCAACGTCAAACCCGGCGACACCATCGCCATCATCGGCGCAGGCCCGGTTGGCATGTCGGTTCTGTTGACGGCACAATTCTATTCACCCGGTCGGATCATCATGGTCGACATGGACCCAGCGCGGTTGGAATTGGCCAAAGAATTCGGCGCCACCGATACGATCCATGTCGGCAGCGAAGATGCGATTGCAAAGATCATGGAGATGACCGGCGGTCTTGGCGTCGATGTCGCCATCGAGGCCGTGGGCGTGCCTGCAACCTTTGATATTTGCCAAAAAATCGTCTCCGCAGGCGGCAACATCGCCAATGTCGGCGTGCATGGCACCTCGGTCGAGCTGCATATCGAAGACCTTTGGATCAAGAACATCAACATCTCGATGGGGCTGGTCAGCACCAACACCACGCCGATGCTGTTGAAAACGCTGGGCACCGGCAAGGTCAATCCGGGGCGGTTGGTGACACACCGCTTCAAACTGGATGAGATCATCGAGGCCTATGAGGTCTTTGGCAACGCCGCGCGTGAAAAGGCGATGAAAATCATCCTCACCGCCTGATTGTCGTGAAACCGCCCCGCCGGGACCGAGACGTTCCGGCGGGGTGCAACACCTGCGGCGCATCGCCTGCCCGCCTTGCCAGCCCCCAAAGCCCCCGGTTAAGATTGCGGTGATTTTACCCAAGAGGCTTTTAGCTCATGCCGATGTTCGCCGCTGTCCGTCATTCCCTACCGCTTTCCCTGCGTGCGCTGTCGCACAGCCTTGCCTTTGGCGCGGCCCTTTGGGTCTTGGCCCCTGCCCCCGCCAGCGCCGATCAGATGTTGGATTTCAGCACCTTGGACGAGATCGAGTCCTTGCTCAGGGGCTTTGGTTCGGTCGAACGCGACACCGATCGCGACGGCATCGCAATGTTTCGCGGCCGGATAGACGGCAAAAAATACAGCCTCTATTTCTACGATTGCGACGGTACAACCGATTGTAAAAGCGCCACGTTTTCCGCCTTTTTCGATGGCGGCGACTACATCACCGATCTCTCTGTGGTGAACGATTTCAACTATGAGTACCGTTTTGGCAAAGCCTCGGTCGATGCGGATGGCGATTTGCTGTTTGATTTTTCCTTTAGCCTGATGGGCGGGATGCCACGCAAAACCCTTGATGACACGATTGATTGGTGGCGGGAGATTTTGAACGATGGCGAGGCCTATTTTGACCCCGACACCCATGACGACTTTATGGCCGCACCACCGCCAGAGCCCGACACTTTGTCCCATGATTTGTGAGCATGATTTCGCAATCCCCGCCTAAACCCGCAAAAGTCGCAACTTTATTTCAACATACCATCGATCTACGACACTTTGTTTAATCAATATGCCGATTTTATGGTTGACGCCCTGCATCCACGACCATAATGTTCGCTGCACAGCAATAAAGGACCCCGAAAGGATCCACGCCATGAACGGCATTCTTGTAGTAGTAGGACAACAGCGCATGGGCCGGTGACGGTTGACCATATAGGTTCCCATGCGCCCCCGCCAAAACGGGGGCTTTTTTATTGCCTGAAACAGATTGATTTGTGAGACGGAGAGTAAGATGACACGTCAAATGACCGGAGCGGAAATGGTGGTTCAGGCCCTGAAGGATCAGGGTGTGGACACGGTATTTGGCTACCCGGGGGGCGCGGTCCTACCCGTCTATGATGCGATTTTTCAGCAAAACGACATCAAACACATCCTGGTGCGCCATGAACAGGCCGCCATCCACGCCGCCGAAGGCTATGCCCGCTCGACCGGCAAACCCGGCGTCGCACTGGTGACCTCGGGCCCCGGCGCGACCAATGCGGTCACCGGGCTGACAGATGCGCTCTTGGACAGCATCCCCTTGGTCGTGTTCTCCGGTCAGGTTCCGACCTTTATGATCGGCACCGACGGGTTCCAAGAGGCCGACACCATCGGCATCACCCGGCCCTGCACCAAACACAACTGGTTGGTCAAAGACACCGACAAACTGGCCGAAACCATCCATCAGGCGTTCCACGTTGCCACATCGGGCCGTCCGGGTCCGGTGCTGATCGACTTGCCGAAAGATGTTCAGTTCGCTGACGGCACCTATGTTGGCCCGGCCAAGGCCAAGGTCAGCCATTACCAGCCCAAGATGAAAGCCTCGATCGAGGACATCAACAACATCGTCCAAATGCTTGAAAAGGCTGAACGTCCGATCTTTTACACCGGCGGTGGCGTGATCAATTCCGGCCCAGCCGCCTCGCAGCTCTTGCGCGAATTGGTCGAGGCCACGGGCTTTCCGATCACCTCCACGTTGATGGGTCTGGGTGCCTATCCGGCGTCGGGCAAAAACTGGCTTGGGATGCTCGGGATGCACGGTCTCTATGAGGCCAATATGGCGATGCATGGCTGTGATCTGATGATCAACATCGGCGCGCGGTTTGACGACCGGATCACCGGACGTATTCAGGATTTCTCCCCGAATTCCAAGAAGATCCACATCGACATTGATCCTTCTTCGATCAACAAGGTCATCCGCGTGGACCTGCCGGTTCTGGGCGATGTTGGGCATGTGTTGGAGGATGTGCTCAAGGTCTGGAAATCGCGCGGCCGCAAGACCGCCATCACCAAAGCGTGGTGGGAACAGATCGACACATGGCGCGAGGTGCGTTGTCTGAGCTACAAGAACTCCGACACGGTGATCAAACCGCAATATGCCCTGCAACGCCTTGAGGCGCTGACCAAGGACATGGACCGTTATATCACCACGGAAGTTGGCCAACACCAAATGTGGGCGGCGCAATTCTTGGGCTTTGAAGATCCGAACCGTTGGATGACCTCGGGCGGTCTGGGCACCATGGGCTACGGCTTCCCGGCCTCCATCGGTGTGCAATTGGCGCATCCTGAAAGCCTCGTGATCAACGTCGCAGGTGAAGCGTCGTGGTTGATGAACATGCAGGAAATGGGCACCGCGATGCAATACCGCGCGCCTGTCAAACAGTTCATCCTCAACAATGAACGCCTTGGCATGGTGCGCCAGTGGCAGCAATTGCTGCACGGCGAACGCTATAGCTCGTCGTGGTCCGAAAGCCTGCCCGATTTTGTGAAATTGGCCGAAGCCTTTGGCGCCAAAGGCATCCGCTGTTCGGACCCTGCCGATCTCGATGACGCGATCATGGAGATGCTGAACTACGATGGCCCGGTGATCTTTGATTGCCTCGTTGAGAAACACGAAAACTGTTTCCCGATGATCCCGTCAGGCAAGGCCCATAACGAAATGCTGATGGGTGAGGCCTCGACCGAGGGCGCGATCATGTCCGACGGCGCGGTTTTGGTGTAACCCGATGAAACGGCTGATGAAAACACTGCGCACCGCCCTCGCCCTCCTGGTGGCGACATGGGGGCTTGCGGGGTGCCTGTCGGGCGAGGCCACCGAGGTCTCGCAAGACGGGTTCACATTTGCCGTTGAGGTCATGGGCGACACTGCCGTGGCCAGAAATTATCACACGGGGCGGCTTAATTTCGCCCAGCTCGAAGAGGCCGCCCGTGCCGCCATTGAAACCGCCTCCGGCTGTGCCGTGCGCACGTTGGCGAAACGCGGTGAGATCAACACATTCGATGCCACGCTCAATTGTGCGGGCTAAGGGAGAGAACACATGTCTGCTCTACGCATCCAACAAGGCTCCACCAGCCATTCCGCCTATGACCTTCGCGACTACCACGCCGAGGTGATTGAAAAACACACGCTGGCCGTTTTGGTCGACAACGAAGCGGGCGTTTTAGCCCGTGTGGTCGGGTTGTTTTCGGGCCGCGGCTATAACATCGAAAGCCTGACCGTAGCCGAGGTCGATCATGCGGGGCATCTGTCGCGCATCACCATTGTCACCACCGGCACCCGCGATGTGATCGAACAAATCAAAGCCCAGGTCGGGCGCATCGTGCCGGTTCATGATGTGCATGACCTGACCGTCGAAGGCCCGTCGATTGAGCGCGAACTGGCACTGTTTAAGGTGCATGGCACCGGTGAAAAACGTATTGAAGCGCTGCGTCTGGCGGAAATTTTCCGCGCCAATGTGGTCGATAGCACCTTGGAGAGCTTTGTCTTTGAAATGACCGGCACCTCGGAGAAAATCGACGCCTTTGCCGATCTGATGCGCCCGCTGGGCCTGATCGAAACCGCGCGCACGGGTGTGGCGGCGTTGGGCCGGGGCGGCAAAGACTAAGCCCCCTCCGCGACGAAAAAACACACAAAAGGGCCCAAAAGGGCCCTTTTCTATGATAAATAGGACCGCGTCAGAAGGATTTGGACAGGCCAATCCGCAGCCCGGCGTCATAAGTGCCTTCGGCCTGTTTGCCCGCATCCACATCAACCGATAGCATCATGCCATTGGCCATTTCGCTGTCAAAACCAACCCCGATCCGTGGCGCAACAAAGCTGCTGCTGCCCTCGGCGCGGGTCTTATGGCTCACTGCCTCAACCGCCCCGCTGAAATAAGGGGTCATGCCGTTCACCTCGGCAAATTCCATCCGCGCCCCCAAAGACAGGCGGGCGTTTTGGATATGCTCGGCGGCAACCGTGCCATAGGCGCGCTGACGTTCGTCAAAGGCGGTCAAACGACCAAAGGGCGACAAGATGCCAGAGGCCAGCGGAACGTCCCCCGACATCGCCAGACCAAGGGCACGACGATTGGCGGTGAAACTTTCGCCGCCGATTTCATACTCAGGCCGGGCGTGGGTCAGGAAACCATCAAGGCGAAGCGTACCGGTCTCAAGCCCAAAATACGGCCCATATGCCAGCGCCTTGCCGGTATCGTCACTGCCATCCACGTCAATTTTATTATAGCCCAGCATCGCGCCGACAAACAGCGTGTCAGACATCATCCGGTCGGCACCGATCACCAGATCATAAGAGGCCCCATCGTCGTCGCCCCAATAGCTGCGGCCTTCGGCATAGCCCCAAACGGTCACGCCTGTGCCCTCGATCGCGCCTGTGGCGAACCCGCCCTTACGGCTAACAGCGACCGTATTGGCATGGCCGCCAAACCGGTTCTGGGCCACCCCATCAAGGGCATTGTGCATGGCAAGGTTTTGGGTTGTGCCCATGATCCGCCCCAAGCTGGCTCCTGCGCCAGCATCCGCGTCAAGCCCGGCCCCCGGAACACAGCTTGCACTGGCGCGCAAGTTGGCCGTGCCAAGTGGCACCGCCTCCGATGGCGCCAAGGTGACACTGAGCGTCACCTCCCCATCCGACTGCGCCACATAGGTATGTGGCAAGGCCGTTTGATACGCCCCCTCCGGTGAGGTCACTGCCAAACTGTATGCGGCTTGCACATTGGCATTTATGCGCTCCAAGGCCTCGACCACGGTGATGGCATCGCCACGCTTCAAATCAAAATGGTAAACGAAATCACCATAGAAGCCGACATTTGTCGCCTCTTCACAGGTGTAAAGCTGACTGGCCTGTACGCCAGCAACCGCTCCAACAGCGATCCCTGTACTCAGTGCCAAAGTTCGAAAAACCGACATAACATCCCCCTCTCGCATGACCTGAACCCCATGCGGGACTCAACTTATTCCTATCTGTAAATGTTAGGCCCGTTCAGCGACGCGGCGTATGCGCTATGTCAATGCGAGCGCAATCAGCGGAAAATCTATAATTTTATGTGGTATTTTGAGATCACAAATGGACAGAACACGCACAATAGACGTTATGGCTCTGCTGTGTCTGTGTCTGTGCCTAAATAGTCCATGTTGCCTATCTCATTGGCGCATGTTTGTCGAAATAACCGCGCACCAAAGCCGGAAACCCTCTGCGCGGATGAATGCCAATGTCATGCCGCCGCCGGATCATCACCGCCAAACTCGGTTCGAGCCGCTCCAACAGCAAGGGCGAAGGCGCGCGCACATCTTGGGTCGAAATGGCGCTGCCGAACAGGAACCTGGGATTGCCAAGATAATTTGGTTCAAACCCGCCGAGATTCATCAATGGCACACGGTCCATCGCCGAAATAAAAGAAAACCCAAGCATTTGACGAAACACGATCCCGCGATAGCGGCGCATAGGCATCGCTTTGCCAAAGCCGACCCTTTCACTGGCGATACGCGAGATAAAGCCCGAGATTTGCATCACACCCATCTGATCCCGCTTGAGCGTGAACAAATGGCAACTCAGCGCGCTGGCGTCAAAATAGGACACCCGATAGTACAGATAGGGCCCGTCTGGCAGTTCCGCAGACGAGACCCCCACCTCGCTCAATGCGCCCAAGAACCCCGAAAGCTCGCGCACCGCAGCCCCTTTTTGAGCTTGCGATGTCAGGCTGTCCAAAGGCTCCAACAGAATCCGCGCATCCACATCAAAATATTGACAGATGCGATATAACACATCCGGGCGCGGGAACGCTTCGGCTTTGAGATAGCGATTGAATTGCGTACGATTGATGCCAAGGTCGCGGCACAGCTGAGAGACGGAGGTGGCGCGTTCCGACAGACGCGTTAAATTTTCTCCGAAAACATGCCTCAGCTGAGCAGGAGATACATCCTGTTTCACGTCATGGCCCCCCTCAGATTGCATTCTGTTGAAAAACAAAGCTGCGCGCTTCTCGGGGCGTGGCGAATACTTTGTATCAAATGAAAAACCGCCCTTATGACACAGAGTATGCGCAAAAATGGGGTTGGTTGATACAGTTTTGTGTAAAATCTTTGGCTACGCTGTCCGCTTGACGCCAAACAGCGTCAGAAGGATCGTATCATGACACATAAAGCCGAATGTTCTGCGCTTTCTGCTCATGATACGAGTATATGCTCAACGGATAACATGAATTCAAAAGGTTTCAATTATGGACGGAATCGTTCTTTGGTCCGATCCTGGCACACATACAGCCGTTATTTGGTGTAGTGATCACGGCGATCTCGCCTATGCCTGTGGATTGGATATTTTGGTTGGAGGGCTCTCGATGCCTGAAACGGGGACGATGGTTTCCATCAAGGCGCGCTATGAAAACGGCATTCGCATTTGCTATCAGATGATGCCCATCCAACGCTTTGCTGCCCCGGAAATTGCAAGTCATTTGCGGGAGTTATCCGAAGACGTCACAGCCGCATAGAGCCTGACCAAAACAGGGGCATCCGCGACGGTTCGCAGGTTTCATTTCGGGCGACCACGGCCGCGCCAACCCGGCGCACGTCCTCTCTCGCCCACCGCAGCGTTGGTCAAGTGCCGCAATTGGGTGAGGCGCACAGGCTGGACAAGGGAACGTCGCCTCAATAGATACAGGGGTGTGCTGTCACAATGAACTGCCGAGGAAGGCCCTTGCCCCCGTTATGAGCAACCCTGTCTTTCAGCTTCTCGAACAGCGTAACTCCTGCCGCGCCTTCCTGCCGGATGCGGTGCCTTTGGCCGATCTGCGTGACATAATTGCCGCCGCGCGGCGCGCCCCGAGTGGCGCGAACCTACAGCCCGGCGGGTTCCATGTGTTGACCGGCGCGCCGCTTGACCGGCTGCGCGCGGCACTTGCCGATGTTGCCCAAAGCCCGCCCGAGCCCTCCGAATACAGTTATTTCCCAAATCCGATGCCACCCCATCTGCGCGCGCGGCAACGCAGGGCCGGGTATGCGCTTTACCATGCCTTGGGGATCGAACGGCGTGACATCGCCGGACGGCAGGCGCAGTTTGCCAAGAACTACCGGTTCTTCGATGCTCCTGTCGGCATCGTTGTGACCATTGATCGCAACATGGGCGCGGGCTGTTTTATGGATCTGGGCATGGCGTTGATGGCCTTGATGCTCCATGCGCACAGCGTGGGCTACGGCACCTGCGGCATCGGGGCGCTGGCCAATCACGGGCGGTTGACGCATCAGACACTCGGTCTGGCGCAGGACGACATCGTGGTCTGCGGGATCGCTCTTGGCCGACCGGATACACAGGCCCCGGTCAATGCTTTCCGGACAGAGCGCGCGACGATTGAAGATTACGCGACATTCCATGGCTTCGAGGAAGATCACCCCGATGAGCGCAGTTGAGGTCTATCTTGGAGACAGGCGGCTTCGGGGCGATACCGAAAGCGATGAGGCGACGGCCCTGCGGCGCTTGTTGACGTGTCTCACCTCCGGTCAATCCTTTCGCGTGCAACCTCGCCCCCCCTTCGTTCTGGAGATCGCGGGCCGGGAGGCCATTGAATGTTGTACCTCAGGCAGCTCGGGACAGCCAAAGGTCATACGGCGCAGCCGAAGCTCATGGACCGCAAGTTTCGCCGTCAACCGTGCACTCTTCGCCTTCGCCTCTTGCGATCGGGCGGCGGTTTTTGGGGCCTTGAGCCATTCCCTGACGCTTTACGGCATCGCTGAATCCCATCACTGCGGGCTTGGTCTTCACCTGCTGCACGGGTTACGACCCAAAGCACAGATCGAACAGCTGAACCGTCATCAGATCAGCGTGATCTATGCGACGCCGACGCAACTGCGGATGCTGAGCGGCCCCCCTGCCCCTTCGGTGCGTGTCGTGCTGTGCGGTGGCGGGCACCTTGATGAGGCGACCCATACGCATGTCGCGCAGATGTTCCCCCGCGCGGAGCTTCGTGCATTCTATGGCGCCTCCGAGACCAGTTTCGTGACTCTGACCGACGCGCAGACACCCGCCGGGTCGGTCGGCCGCGCCTATCCCGGTGTGACGCTCGACATCCGCGCGGCGCAGGACGGTGTGGGCGAGGTTTGGGTGCAAAGCCCCTATCTGTTCGATCATTACGTCGATGGCGACAGTGCCGCAACGCGACGAGATGACGAGGGCATGACAGTCGGAGAGATCGGACGCCTTGACGAGAACGGCTATCTTTTCTTGATGGGGCGGCGTGATCGGATGGTCACAATCGCAGATCGTAACGTCCACCCCGAGGCGCTTGAAACACTCCTGGCCACACTGTTGCCGGACCGCCTGTCGGCCGTGACCACATGGCCCGACGCACGACGCGGGCATGTGCTGGTCGCCTATATCGAAACGGGCGCCACGACTCCCCCCGATGACGCATGGCTGCGCCAGGAAATCACCAACGCCCTCGGCGCGACCATGGTGCCCCGCAAGATCATCCTGACCGCGCAGTTTCCCCTGTTGGCCTCGGGGAAACCGGATCTCGCAGCCATGACGCAGGCCCAGCCATGGCCGTGATCATCGCAGCCCGCCGCACCGCAGTCGTACCCCGTGGGGGGGCATTTTCAACCTTGCAGCCGCATGAGCTCGCCGCACCTGTCATCGCCGCACTGTTGCGCGATACCGGCCTGAATCCCGGTGACATCGGGCAACTCTTTCTGGCAAACGCTCTGGGCGGCGGTGGCAATCCCGCCCGTATGGCCGCGTTGTTTTCGGGTCTTGGGCATGTGTCGGGCCTCAGCATCGACGCCCAATGTGCCGGGGGGCTTGATGCGATTGCGATGGCCGCGGCTTGGGTCGATGCCGGGTTTGCCCGCGCCGTCATCGCTGGAGGAAGCGAAAGCTTCTCGCAGCGCCCGCTGCGCGCAACGCAACCCGGTCAGGACGGTGCGCCGAGATTTTACACCCGCCCTCCCTTCAGCCCATTTCCCGAACAGGACCCGGACCTGACCGTTGCTGCGGACCATCTTGCGCGCAATTTGGGCCTTTCGCGGCAGGAACAGGATGATTTTGCCATCGAAAGCCATCGCAAGGCCTTGGCGGCGCGGGATGTTCTGAGGACCGAAATTGTTTCGCTCCAAGACGTTGACCAGGACGCCTTTACGCGCAGATTGACCTTAAAAACCGCAAGTCGTTCCAAAAGCTTATCTGGTTCGGTCAGTGCCGCCGCAACGGCGGTGGAGGCGGACGGGGCGGCTTTTTGTCTTGTCGTTTCCGATGACATGCGTGCCTTGGCGGATCATGCGGTGTCCATCCGCGCCCATGCCAGCGTCGGTGCGGATTCGGCAGTGCCCGGAATGGCTCCCGTCGCCGCAATCAAACGCGTGCTTGCCGCCTCCACACTGACGCCGAATGATCTGAACACCATCGAAGTGATGGAGGCCTATGCCGCGCAAGCCATCGCTTGCATCAGACTGGGCCACCTGCCCGAAGACAGAACCAATGTGTCAGGCGGCGCCCTGTCGCGCGGTCATCCGATTGGAGCCTCCGGTGCCATCTTGGTCTGCCGCGCCTTCCATGAGCTGACGCGACGCCCCGGCCCGGCCCTGTGCACAATCGCCGCGGCGGGTGGGATCGGCTCTGCACTGGTCTTGGAGACATCTGTGTAACGCTCCGCCGCCCTCCCCCCTCTGCGGTCATCGCGAACACTGGCCCAAAAAGTGCGAAGGAAACCCGGGTAAACTCAGCATTTCCTGAGCCACGTCAAGCACCCTGTCTCTCTCATACCAAACGGCCAATAAGAACAAACACGCCTGTGAATTTTACAAAAAACTCGAAAAGCAAGGTAGACAAAGGCGCGGCCTAAGGCCACCAATTCAATCGCATCGGAAAGCTGAGTGACAGCACCGGATTTGTGCATCTGTCATTTGCGAAACGCGTGGGGAAGAGCTTTGAGCAACCAATTGAAAGATTCTGCGATCATTCAAGCCTTCAAACACATGCAGGTCGCGCTTATGATTTTAGGATCAGAAGGTCAAATATTGCATAGCAATCACAAGACCGATCACTTGTTCGGTTATGACGAGGGCGAGTTGATAGCACGCAACATATGTGATGTTTTATGCGTTGAATCCTTGGCTGAGTTGAATGCTTTCATCGAACCTCCCGCCGTGGATACCCTCATTAAAAAAATAGCGGGACGCCATAAAAACGGGGATCTGCTCACTCTCTCGGTCCATGTCACGATATGGATTGATGCCGATCAGGGTCCACAGCATGCACTGGTTTTGAGAGATATTTCAAACGAATTGAAAAGCGAAAAATTGGTCAGGGACGAGTTGACGCGAGCGAACAATGCCATCGTTGGGGCTTATATTGGCGTTTTCGAATACAATCCCGTTGAGGACACCGTGATTGTGTCGGATATCTGGCGAGAGTTGCTGGAGTTGGGCCCCTCGGACGATGTGGACGTTCAGGTGGAATGGCGCGGGCGCGTGCATCCTGACGACCTGAATGCCGCACTGGAGCCAATCCGCCTTTGTCTCGAAGACACACACGAACGTGCCCGTTGCGAATATCGATTACGGTCGCGGGATGGATCGCAATGGCGTTGGATACGCACCGATATTGCAGTTTCGCAACGGGATGAAGCTGGTCAGCCTGTTCGTTTGAGTGGTGCAATGACGGATATTTCTGACATCAAGGCCACTGAAAGCGCTCTGCGATCGAGTGTCGAACAGTTCAGAGCCTCTTTCGAAAGCCCGGTCATTGGGAAAATCATTGTCGGCTTGGAAGGTGAGATCCTGCGTGTCAATGAGGCTGTGTGTAATCTTTTAGGGTATTCCACGGAGGAGCTTCAGGCCACCGATTTCCAGACATTGACGTATCCTGACGATCTGGAAGAGGACCTTCGTTTGTTTGCCCAATTGAAGGCCGGTAAAATTGCGCATTACGAGATGGAAAAGCGCTACATCCGTGCGAACGGTGCCATTATGTGGGGGCACTTAACCGTGAACATGATCAAAGACGCGGATGGCCATCCAGAATATTGCGTCTCCCAAATCATAGATATCACCGAACGACGGCGGCTGAGTGAACTTAAAAGCAGGTTCGTGTCAACTGTCAGTCATGAACTCAGAACGCCTCTGACCTCGGTTCTTGGCTCTTTGATGCTGCTGTCTTCCCTGGACGACGAACTCCTGTCGGATGAGGTTCAGCGGTTGTTGTTCATTGCGCAAAGAAACGGCGAGCGCCTGCGCGATCTGGTCAATAACATTCTGGATTTCGAAAAGTTTTCTGCCAAGCAAATGCGGTTCACCTTATCGCAAAAGCAACTCGTCTTGCTGGTTGAGGAAGCCGTTATGGCAAATTTGGTTGCGGCAGATATATCCGGTGTGCGGTGCAACGTCATCTGCCCGGACCGGACGGTGCGCGGTTTTGTTGATCCTAAACGATTTGAACAGGTGATGGCCAACCTCCTGTCGAACGCTACAAAATTTGCCGCCAAAGGGAGTTCAATTGACATTTCTGTTATAGAGCACAGCGAAGCCGTGCGTATTACAGTCACCAATAGAGGCGATGGCATTCCGGCCCCCATGCAGGCTCATATGTTCGAGCCTTTTTTCCAAGCCTCTCCCGGAACGACACAGACCAACGGTGGGACCGGTCTGGGCCTCAGCATCACCAAACAAATTGTTGAGCAGACGGGAGGGGAAATCGGCTTTGAAAGCATTCCAGACGAGACCACCACATTTTGGTTTACAGTTCCGACAGAGGACCCAGGCGGGAGTTCAACCCACTGATTTGTTTCGGATCACTTTTGAAAACCGTAGGCTGAGTAAATATTGATCGGTCTCGGCCCGTTCTGTTTCTCTTCAACGCGGGCCTCGGCACGCGCAATGGCGCGTTCAAAAGTCTGTTGGATCAAGAGCGCCACACTGGTGTTGGGGTGCAGCGGGCTTCCGGCGGACACTTCGATGTCAAGAGGATCACCATTGTCGTATTCGGAGTTCTTTTCGTCGAGAATGGTCTGAATGTTGGCTTCCAACTCTTCGGAGCTTTCAAAGCGCAGCCCGTTGGAGACAACAATATAGGCGCCGTGGCCGACATAAGACATCAGATGGCGGGTCGCGCCCAACACATTGGAAATCGCATCTATCACCTCCGTGAGCGCATATGAGAACTCTGCCACCGAGGCGCGGGAATGGATGGCTTCGATTTGGTGTATTTTGACAGCAAAGATATGTGAGCCCCCAAGACCCGCTCTCGAAAGCTGTTTCAGGTAATTTTCCAAGGCTCTTTCATCGACAAGGTTTTTGATACCCTCAATCATCACGGCTTCAGAAAGAGGGGATAGGGTATCGCCCCCAGCCGAGGGAGGCTGCGGCAAACGCTCGCCACTCGTGTGCAGGTTGCTTTTCCGGGCGACGAGGAGTTCCTTTGCCAGTCGCAAACGCGTCCGCAATTCAACGATGTCGAACGGTTTGCTGGCGTAATCTGTGGCCCCGGCTTCAAAGGCACGATCAATGTACTCCCGCTCCTTCATCGCAGTCAGCATGACTATCGGAACCTTGCGATAGGAGGGGATTGCACGGATATGAGTGCAAAGTTCGATACCATCCATCTCAGGCATGTTGATATCCAGAAGGAGACATTCGAATGGTGTCTCACTGTTTTTCAAAATATCCAACGCGGC
The DNA here is from genome assembly GCF_009129705.1 of Roseobacter sp. TSBP12. NCBI lineage: Bacteria > Pseudomonadati > Pseudomonadota > Alphaproteobacteria > Rhodobacterales > Roseobacteraceae > Roseobacter > Roseobacter sp. TSBP12. The sequence continues at coordinate 33,643 of NZ_PYIB01000056.1, read as the reverse complement.
GGCCCCGGAAGGTGCCGTCGACATTTTGGAAAACCCCGCCTTTAGCGCAATCATCGGAAGAAGTTCAAGTATGTACGGGTCGTCATCGACAGCCAGAATTCGCATGTATGCCTCTAAAGTTGAAATATGACAACCGTCGTTAACTCATACAGCGTATAGGATGATGGAAAACAACCCGGTTAAACCATTAGGGCACACCCAAATCGAATGCAACCAAATGCGATGACACTCAAAAACCCGCAGATAATGCGGTTCTCATTTCTTAAATCATCTTGAATACACAGTCCAACGTGATTTCTGCCTGTCATGCGTCCCCGGACATCAATATTGGCAATGCAAGAAATCGGTTGCAAATGGTTTCTTCAAAGCTCGCCGTATTGCGCAAAGTTTGGCGCAGTACTTGGGTGTTGAACAGGGTCCTTCGGTCAGCCTAAAGCGTCACGCCTTTCACCTGAGACAGGGGAAAGGGCGATGCTGCCAGACATATCAATGTTGTGGGCGTTTTACGCGCCACAACCGCCCGCCTGCCCATTTGATGAGCGGATGTTCGCAAGTCAGACATAGCGGGCGAACGCCTCCGACAGGGCGCTTCCCGATAGCCCAGCCCCCAGCAGAGCGGAAAGAAGCAATCGGGTTTTCACGGCGGACAGATCACCCGCCAGCAATGCGCCATGTTCAACCAGCGTCACCCCGCCACTGTCTTTGCCATAGACCGCGCGAGTACGCCCCTCTTGGCAACGGGACGCGACGGCGACGACACAGCCTTTTGCAACCAGACGCGCGACCTCTCCGGCAAAGCCTTTCGGCGCATTGCCGCGCCCAAAGGCGGACAGGACAATCCCTGAGGCACCATGATCCGCCGCCAGCCCCATCAGCCGTGGCGTACTGCCAAGACCGAGGCCAATCAATTCAACATCCGGGTCGAGCTTGGGCGTATCAAACGCCACACGCGCCTGCGCGGGACGCGTGTAAAGATGCACCTTGCCATGATCCACCTCGCCTAATTTCCCATGGCCAATCGAACGGAACGTATCCACGCGGGAGGTATGGGCCTTTGTCACATAGCGCGCACCATGAATGTCGCCCTCGAAGAGGATGACCGGCCCCACGCCTATCAGCTCTGTGCTGGCAGCGGCACAGATCGCATCGTGGATGTTGCGTGGCCCATCCGTATCCGGTTGACCGGCATGGCGCTGTGCGCCTGTGAACACCACGGGTTTGTCCGTTTTCGTGAGCACCCAAGCAAGGAAAGCGCTTTCTTCCATCGTGTCGGTCCCATGGGTGACGACGACCCCATCCACCGCATCGTCGGAGAGCACGGCATCAATGCGGCGACACAGGTGATGAATCGTGGCAAGGTCGAGCGCATAGCTGCCTGCGGCCTCGAAATTCTCAACCACGACAGAAATGCCATCCAGCGGATCGTGCAGACTGCGCAACAACGCTTCGCCGGTCAGCCCCGCGTTCACGGCACCCGCAGCTTTATCTGCAGAAGAGGCAATGGTTCCGCCGGTGGCGATGAGGGTTACATTTTTCATTGGGCCTTCTCTCGAATGGTGCGTTTCTTCTTTAGCTGGCGCGGCGATTGGTGCGCGCCTTGGACGCCGCCAAATCAACCAATTCATTCCACCGGCGCACGACATAGTTATGTTCGTCCATGGTGGAATTCCAAATCGCGATATGGCGACACCGGTCTTCGCGAGAGCCGCCCGAACGGGTTTCCCCCGCCCGTATCGCCAGACGTCCGGCCACATCCTTAAGACCATGTGCCGCAGGTTGGCCTTCGTACCAATACGCCCAATCGGCCTGTGGCAGATGCGCTTTCACCCGTTCCGGGACGGACATGTAATAGCCCTGTCGCGCCACCACAGCCCCCGCATAGCCATCAAGATACCAGTTCAACCACTCATAGGCGCGGTCGAGTTTTTCCCCCTCCAGCACGCGGGACAGACACATGCCGCCATGCCAGGCGCGGTAGCCTTCGCGCGGATGGGCCTGACGCACGCGGACACCTTGGCGTTTCATTTCGACAATGGTGGGTGACCAGATCGAGGCGAGTTTGAGTTCACACTCCAAAAACCGCTCCACGGGCTCATTCGCACGAAGCCAGAACGGACTCAAATGTCCGCTAAGGATCAGAGACCGGGCATGTTCGCTTAACACATCAATCTCTTCGACACTCATGTTGCCCATATTCTCGAAACTCATCTGCCCCGATGCCGCCAGTGCCATAGCGAGATCGAACAGGCCGATCGCCGGCTCATCCACCAATGCGACTCGACCCGCCCATTTCGGATTCAGCAGTTCCGCCCAACTCACGATGTCGCGGTCGACATCTACGTCAGTGGTTTCAACCGCAAAACTGTCAAAATTGTAAAAGGTGGGCAGCATGGATATCTGCCCTGTCGGACTGTTCGAGAGGGTCATGTCGTGTTGAACGAACAGACGTGAAGCAGGAACATCGCCCAGCGCCTGACGCCCCGGCGCGCCGGGCATCCGTGACAACTCACCCAAATCGTCCCAATGAGTAATCCGGCGGGTATCAATGGCCTGCACCGCACGCCAATACCAGACAATGTCGAGATTGTGAAAACACTGATCATAAACATCATAGCTTGCCGGGTCGAGCGCGGCGGAACGTTGCGCGCTGTTGAAATCCATTTCGATGAATTCAAGAGGGAACCCAAGATCACTCTCGGCGCGGTCTTTCAGAAAGCGCCAAGGCTGGATTTCAGTTGTCAGGATGCGAAGCGGCTCTGTCATTCCGCCGCAGTCCTGGCCTCAGAAATCCCCATGAATGCTGTAAAGGAGCGGCGAATTTGGTCCGGCGCAAGCCCTTCAAGGATAAAGACGATCCGCGACTGGCGTGGTCCCTTTGGCCAATTCGCCATATGGGTCGGAGCATGAACGAGATGTTGAACACCGTGTATCGCAATCGGACTGTCTTCGCCCTCGATCGCTAAAATACCTTTCACTCTGAAAATCCTCTCACCGTGCTTATGCAGTAGAAGTGTAAGCCAAGTCCCGAACATAGTCCAATCGATCTCCTGTTCGATCACCAAGGAAAAGCTGGTGACGCCAAGCGCGTCGTCATAGTGATGCGCGTGGTGGCGGTTGTGTGAATGATCATGGTGGTGGGTATGTTGGTGCTCTGCGTGATCACAGGTGGGGCCGCAAAGGGGATCGCCTCCTCCCTCGCCGGCAAGAGTATTGGCAAAAGCGGTCGAGCCGAACCCCTCAAGGATCACGTCAACAGAAGCCTCTGTCGTCAAAATGAGTGCGCCCGGATTGATCCGCGCGAGACGCCGCCGCAGCGCCTGTTCCATCTCTGGCTCCGTGAGATCCGTCTTGGTCAACACGATCCGGTCCGCCGCCGCAATCTGACGCACGGCCTCTGAGCGATGCTCGACCTGAAGCACAGCGTTGACCGCGTCCACTGTTGTGAGAACGCCGCCATTGGTAAAATGTGACCGCAGCACAGGATGCGCCGTCAGCGTTTGCAAGACGGGATATGGGTCCGCCAGCCCTGTCGTTTCAATCACCACCCGATCAAAGGCGATCTCCCCGCGCGCCCTTAGGCTGTGGAGATTGGACAGTGCATCGGCCACTTCACCCCGAACGGTGCAACAGATACAACCGGATTTCAACACCACCACGGTGTCATCAATGCGATCCAGCAGCGCGTGATCCAACCCAACCTCGCCGAACTCGTTGATCAGCACAGCCGCGCCTTTCATCGAGGGATCGGTAAGCAGGCGTTGCAGAAGCGTCGTTTTGCCAGACCCAAGAAACCCGGTGAGCAGGATGACAGGAGTCATAGGCTTGTCCTCTCTTCCATCCATTCAATAAGATCATCGTCGAGCGGATCAAGATCGCGGCCAGATAAGGCCTCCGCCTCCGACCACAGATGAGACAGGGCCTCAAACACGCTGGAGCCACCGGTGGGGGACGTCATGACATAGGACCGCCCTTGCCAGACATCGAGTTTAAGACGGCGATATGAGAGGACTGCATTGGCAGACTTCAGGCGTCGCAGGCCCTCGGCCCGGCGCGATTGCGTGTCATGATTACGGGTGTAGACACCTGGGCGCACAATCGCGTTGGTCCAGTGATCATCACAGCCAAGAATACCGCAAAGCGAACACATGCCTCTCTCCTTCGTCTCGTTAAATGGCGGACGGTGCCGGGAATTGCCCGTCCGCCAAAGGCACAGCGAGGTTTAGCCGCGCGGGAACTTTTGGTCGTAGTTGTCGGCCATTTCATCCATGGTGACGAATTTCACGCCCTCATGCGAGGCCATATGTTTGAACAAACGTTCCAGCATCAGCAACACTTGCGGACGGCCAGAGACATCCGGGTGAATGGTGATCGGGAAAACGGCGTAATCCATGTTCTCATAGACCCAATCGAACTGGTCCTGCCACATCTGTTCGATGTCGCGGGGATTCACGAAACCGTGGGAGTTCGGGGATTTCTTGATGAACATCATCGGCGGCAGGTCGTCGAGATACCAGTTGGCAGGAATTTCGATCAGATCGGTTTCCTCACCGCGCACCAGCGGCTTCATCCAGTCCTCGGGCGTGCCGGCGTAGTCGATCTTGGTCCATGTGTCGCCCACACGCACGCGGTACGGCTCAAAATCCTTATGCATCAAAGAGTGATCGTACTTGATACCCTTTTTGAGCAGAAGCTCGTTGGACACGGCAGAGAATTCCCACCACGGCGCAACGTAGCCGGTCGGACGCTTGCCCGAAAGTTCGGTGATCAGGTCGATACACTTGTCGAGCACCGCCTCTTCCTGTTCAGGCGTCATGGCGATCGGGTTTTCATGGCTATAGCCGTGGATACCGATCTCGTGACCGCGCTTTGCGACTTCTTTCATCTGTTCGGGAAAGGTCTCTGCGGAGTGGCCAGGAATGAACCAGGTGGTTTTGATCCCGAACTTGTCGAACAGATCGAGAAGACGCATAGAGCCGACTTCGCCTGCGAACAGACCGCGGGAAATGTCATCGGGGCTGTCTTCGCCACCATAGGACCCGAGCCAGCCGGCCACGGCGTCAACATCAATCCCGAAACCGACGAGAATTTCTTTTGCCATTGGATTTGTCTCCTGTTGGGGGGTTAAGCATGAATAAGAGTGACCGAGGCCGGATCGACCCCGAGGGTGATCGGTGCGCCCAGTTCAAGCGCGCGCACTTCGGGACGATCCGCGCTCACTTCGACGGCAATCTCACGGCCCTCTGAAAGACGCACTTTGAGATGACCGACGGCGCCGACCAACTTGCGCTCGGCCAAGTGGCCTTCGAACCGGATTTCGCCCGGCGTATTTTGCGGTGTGATGCGGAAAGCCTCGGCGGGCACGACAGCAAGGGTCTCATTGCCCTGCCCGACGCCCTCGATCAGACCGAAGGGTGTCTCAATCCGGCCAAACCCTTTGTCCGCCGCCCCTTTCGGTGTGCCCTCGAATACCGTGTTCGAGCCAATGAACTCCGCGACAAAGGGCGTTCTCGGCCTGCGATACAAGTCGCGCGGCGGGGAGATCTGTTCCACCACCCCGTTGGACATGACCACGACGCGGTCCGAGAGACCAAGAGCCTCGGATTGCGCATGGGTCACAAAAATAAAGGTGATGCCCAGTTCGCGCTGTAAAAGTTTCAATTCGTTCTGGATGATCCGTCGCAGGTTTGCGTCCAGCGCTCCGAGCGGTTCGTCGAGCAAAAGTATTTCCGGCTCAACGACCAGACCACGCGCCAGCGCGATCCTCTGACGCTGCCCCCCCGATAGTTTATCCGCCTTGCGATCTGCGAAACGTTCGAGATCGAACATATCGAGGATGCGATCCACCTTGCGGTCACGTTCCGTTTTTGGGGTGCCTTTGACATCAAGCCCGAAGGCGACGTTCTCGCGCACCGACATATGCGGGAACAGCGCATAGTTCTGAAAAATCATAGAGGTCGGGCGTTTCTCAGGCGGGACATCTGTCACATTCTGCCCCATCATCAAAACGTCGCCATTGGTGATATGCTCAAACCCTGCGATCATCCGTAAAGTCGTGGATTTGCCGCACCCGCTTGGTCCAAGAAAGGCCACGAATTCGCCCTTCTCCACTTTCAGGTCGAAATCGGAAACAGCAACGGTGCCGTCAGGATAGGTTTTACCAACGGAAATAAGTTCGAGGTCGTGGACCATGGCACTCAACTTTCGGTTTTAAGCATTGGAAATGGGTGGGCGTCCGAAGAGGCATCAGACGCCCACTGTCACATCAGGCGTTCAGGAACTCGTCCCAACGCATGATCAGGTGATCGTACTCATCCGGCCACTGGTGCCAGTAGGCGACGTTGGACGCGCGCTCCTCAAGAGAGCCGCCATCGCGCAGATCGCCCGGATTGATGCCCCGCTCCGCTTCGCCTTTCCACGGCTGGCCCTCATACCAGAAGGCGTATTTGTCAGGGTCCATCGCCTCTTTGATGTTTGTGGACGGCGAATAGTAGCCCTGTTCCGTCACGGCGATGCCCGGTTCCCCCGACAACCAGAAGTTCGCATATGCGATGACCGCCTCGCGGTTCGGCGTCCCCTTGAGCATTGACGGACCGATGGCCCAGCCGCGATACCCTTCTTTTGGTGTCGCGTATTTGGCGGGCTTGCCCTGTGCCTTCACCGCCATGACGGCGGGCTGCCACGCGTCACAGACGACCATTTCCCCCGAAGCCATAAGGTTCACCAACTCACCGAAATCGCCCCAAAGCGCACGGAACTGACCAGCTTTCTTCTTGGCGATAAGAAATTTGGCGGCTTCGTCGATTTCGGATTTCGTCGGGTTGCCGGGGTTTTTCGCCTCAAGCAAACCGAGCGAATTCATTGCGAGGACGGCCTGACCGATGGCGATGAGCGGGTCAACGTTCAGGCCCGACTTCCCTTGCCATTTTTCATCGAACAGCGCGGTCCAGGTGTTGGCCTCCTCGGCGCTCAACACGTCGGGATTATAACCAATGGAGTCGTAGTTGTAGACCGCTGGCACCATGTAGAGCTGTGTCTGCGCCTCGTCCGCCCAAATCTGGCCGGAGATCTGCTCCTGCGGCTGCCATTTCGGATCGGTTTTGGTAAAGGTGTCGCGGATCGACGCCCAGTTCGGAAGCTCCGCTGCCGGAATGGTTTCCACATTGTCGGTCGCGATCAGCGCCGGAAGGCGCTCGCCGATGATTTCCCAGCAATCGTAATCCGAGGAGCCAGACAGGATTTTGGTCTGGGCATCCGGAAATGTGGACGGCGTGCCAGAGGTCGCTCCGACGCCCGTCTGGGCCTTGAACATTTCAAGAATGCGATCCTGAACGGTCGTGGACAGACCGGTGGTGCGCAATTCCAGATCGGAGAGGTTCGCGGCATAAGCCATGCGCGACCAAGGGTGCAAACCGGAACCGAGGGCGGCAGCCCCCGCAGCGGCACCGTATGTCAGAAAGGTACGGCGGTTGGATTTCAAAGTCATAGTGTCTTTCCCTGTTGCTGGCGTATTGACGTTGATCGAAAGAAAACGAGGCGTTATTCGCCTCTTATCATTGGCGACTTCAGTAGCGGCCGGGGGTGAGGCCCCCATCCACCGTCACGACCTGACCGGTGAGGTAGGACGCGTCAGAAGACGCAAGAAACTTGATGACATTGGCGATTTCAGCGGGTTCACCCAGTCGCTTCATCGGGATGTAAGGCGAGGCAATCTCGGCAGCATCCGGCCCGAGGCTATGCCCCGGATTGAGAAGCTGCGCGGTGCGGATGTAACCCGGAGCGACGCCGTTGACGCGTATGCCCTTCTGGGCATATTCCACCGCCAAACCGCGGATCATACCGATCACACCGGATTTCGCGGTCGAGTAATGCACATGCTCGTCCCAACCGTAATTCGTGCCCATGATGGAAGAGAGGCAAATGATTGACGCGCCCTCTTTCATCGCGGGCAAAGCCGGACGGATCACCCGCAACATGCCATAGAGATTGATGTCGAGGGTCTCATGCCAGGTCTCGTCGGTCATCTCCGACATCGGAACCCGCAGGGCGATGCCCGCATTGGCAACGATCACGTCGATCCCGCCGAAACGGCTGTTGAGATCACCGACCAAGGCATCCGCCGCCTCGGTAGAACGCACGTTCAGTGGGTGGAACTCTGCACTGCCGCCGGCATCCTCGATCTCTGCGACGACGGCTTTGCCTTTGTCTTCGAGCACATCGGTCACAACGACATGATCGCCTTGGGCGGCAAAGGCCAGAGCGGTGGCACGGCCAATGCCGATGCCTGCGCCGGTGGTGAGAACAATACGTTTATCCATTTGATTCATATCCGTTTGAAGAGGTCAGAGCATGACGTCGCCGGAGTTCGGCCCGAGCGTTTGTCCAACGAAAAGCGCCGCATCGTCGGAGACGAGGAAAGAGACAACACCGCCCACTTCGGCCGGACTGCCAAAGCGTCCCAAAGGCAATTCGGCGCGCTTGGCGGTTTTCCAGTCTTCGGACAAAGCCTCGACCAGAGGTGTATTGATCGGCCCCGGCGCGACGGCATTGACACGCACGCCCTTGGCGGACACCTCACGGGCAAGAGATTTGGTCATCCCAATCACAGCGGCCTTGGCCCCTGCATAATGGGTCAGTTCAACACCGCCGATCTGGCCAAGCTGCGAGGCGATATTGACGATATGCCCCTGCCCTTTCGCGAGCATCGCGGGCAGGCAGGCACGGGTGCAAAGGTAGTTGCCACGAACATGCACGGCGAAGATTTTGTCGAACATCTCGGGCGTGATCTCGGTGAAAGGTGCTTGGTGGCCGAAGCCCGCGTTGTTGACCAAAATCTCCGGCGCGCCGAAGTCTTCGGTGATTGTGGCGACCATTGCGTTCACCTCAGATTCGTCACTGACATCAGCGGCATAGGCTCCGGCAACACCCCCGGCGGCATGGATTTCTGCGACGGTTGTTTTGGCAACCTCAAGCGAAAGATCGTTGACGGCGATGGTATGCCCGTCGGCGGCGAGACGTTGGGCGATGGCGGCCCCGATGCCGGAGCCTGCTCCGGTGACAAGCGCAATCATCATGCGTCCTCCTGGCCTTTGTAGCGCGAGGCTTTGGACGTAAACCGCTTCATCAACAGGCCGTAGACGACCAAAAGCGTGAAGCTGAAGAGCGTGGTGAGAACACCGAAGGCAAAGAGATTGGGATAGATTTCCACCGAAAAGGTGCCATAGATCGCCAGCGGCAGGGTCAGGTCACGGCCAGCCGTAAACAGCGTTCGCGCAAATTCGTCATAGCTGAGCGTGAAAGAGAACAGCATGGCGGAGAGCACCCCCGGAAAAATGATCGGGAACGTCACACGGCGGAACGTCTGGGCCGGGCTGACACCGAGCGAGAGGGAGGCTTCTTCGACCGTCCGGTCAAACCGATTGAAAATGGCGAGCATGACAAGGAAAGCAAAGGGATAGGTGTAGACGACGTGCAGGACGAAAGACGTCCCCCACCAGGCCCGTCCGAGATCGAGCGTATTGGACAAAAGCGCCATCCCGAGACCGACCAGAACCCCCGGCACCATCATCCCGAGGATGATGAGGTAAAAGGCAGGACCGGAGCCTTTGAATTTTGTGCGAAAGGCTTCGGCGCTCATAACACCAAGAACCGTGGAGACCACCGTGGTCATAAAGGCCAGGACAATAGAGCGGATCAGGCTCTCGCCCACTGGAAGTTGGGACACGCGAGAGGTCTCGGCCAGCCCCAAAAGGTGCTCATACCAGTAGATCGACCAGTCGCGGATCGGAAATTGTGGACCGCCGTCGATGCTTTGAAAGGAGAGGATCGCGAGGACGATCATCGGCCCGTAGAGAAACAGCAAAAAGCATGCCGTATAAAGAGCGAGGGTCGGACGAAGGATACGAGATTCCATGGCTCACATTTCCTTGCGCAGATCGACGAGACGCAAAGCGAGCGCGATCACGGCGGTGATGATGATGGTGAGCACGACACCTGCGACGGCAGCGAAGGCCCATTTGAGCGAGCCGACCTGGCTCACGATGATGTTTCCGAGAAGGTTGACTTTGCGGCCCGAAAGCGATGCGGCGGTCGCGAACTCACCGAGCACCATGACGGAGACAAAGATTGCACCGACAATGACCCCCGGCAGCGACAGCGGAAGAATGATCCGGCGAAAAATGGTGCCGAAGGAGGCGCCGAGATCGCGCGCGGCTTCGATCACGGAGATGTCGATCCGCCCCAGCATGAAGGTGATCGGTCCAACCATGAACACGCAGTAAATCTGGGTCATGCCGACAAGCACGGAAAACTCGGAAAACAAAAGAAAAGTCAGAGGTTCAGAGATGATCCCCAGTTTCATCAGGATCACGTTGATCGCCCCTTCGGTTCCCAACATCGGACGCCACGCGATCACCCGGATCAGGAAAGAGGTCCAGAACGGGATCACACAGGCCACGAGGAGAGCCGTTTGCAGCGTCTTGTTGCGCACGAAAAGCCCGATGAAAAGCGCCACCGGATAGCCGACCACAACGGTCGATATCAAGACGATGAGCCAGATGCGCAGTGTGGTCCAGATCGCACTGAGATAGGTCGCAGAACTCAGGAAGTGCTTCCAGCTTGCAGTGGTCAGGGTCGAATTCACCGAGAATGTCGTCTGGGTCCAGAAGGACACATAGATCACCATGGCCATCGGCAGGACCATGAAGAAAAACATCCACAACAGGCCCGGAGTCAAAAGGCTGATCGCGCGGCGGCGATCCTTTTTCTCGCGTAATTCGGCGGGGGAATGGGGGGTGGCGAAGTGAGTGTCGGTGGACAGGGCTGACATCAGGCGGCTCCGTGAAATTGGCGCAAGGCTTGCGGGGCAAAATGAATATCGTAGCGCTGACCTTCTACCAGATCGGGCAAGCGGGGCTGGCTCAGGTGATCAATGACCTGCAAAAGCGTGCCGTCATCCGCGCGAAAAAAGGACAGCGCGGTCGGCCCGTTGAATTCTCCAGTGAGATATTTCGCGCCCAAAGCGGGACGCCCTTGCGGCGCGGCGCCTTCTGCGCTCACATCCATCTGGTCAAATCGCACAGCGATTGTGCCCGAAGAGAAATCACCGCGACACAGCCCGGCCTCAAAGATGTTCCATGCATTGAGGTGCCGCGCTGCCTCGGCATTCCCAGGTTGATTGAAAAGCATATCTGGGGCGTCGGACTGCATAATGCGTCCGTCTGCAAGGACGGCCACCTTGTCGCCCATGGTGAGAGCTTCTGTTTCGGAGCCGGTCACATGCAGGAAGCTTACGCCGAGACGTTCCCGGATTGCTTTCAACTCGTCGCACATCCGTGCTCGCAAGTTGGCGTCAAGCGCCCCAAGCGGTTCGTCAAGCAGAACAATCCGAGGTTCACACACCAGCGTTCGGGCGAGCGCAACGCGCTGACGCTGCCCGCCTGAAATCGCACTGACCGCCCGGTGACCAAAGCCCGACAGCCCGACAAGCGCCATCATGTCTTCGGTCCGGTCTTTGATTTCGGCCTCTTTGGTCAACGGCGCATGGGCGCGATAACGCAACCCGAACGCCACGTTTTCGGCCACGGTCAGATGTGGAAAAAGAGCGAAGTTCTGGAACACAAACCCAATGTCGCGCAGATGAGAGGGCTGGCCGTCGATCCGGTCGCCATCAATGGAAATCTCTCCCTGATCGGGTTCCTCGAACCCCGCAATCAGGCGCAAGAGAGTCGTCTTTCCCGAACCGGACGCGCCAAGGAGCGACATATATGTGTTTTCCGGGACGACAAAATCCACGCCGCTCAAGGCGACAGTTTCGCCGTATCTGCGGCTTACTCGGCTTAGCGTCAGCACTGATTTTCCCCTGTTTCGATATTTTTGATTTTGTTGATACAAACATCGATTCTTGCGTCCCGTAAAGTAAATAAACGATTTTTGTATTCTAAAAATCGTTTTAATGAACTTCCTTAAATGCGGTAAAACGCATTATTATTGTACTTTTAAAGACTTAAGTCGCATTTGCCTAAATTCATGGCACCCAATTATTTTTGATCTTTGCACACAAAAATAATTTGCTTTCATCACTTCCTCCCACCTCTTATTGTCAGGGAAAGAAACCAGACGAGGCAGAAATGGCCATTTCAGAAGACCCCGCGCCCACCACTGAAGACAACGACAAGCGGGCACCTCTTTTCGAGGTTGCCGCTGAATTCATTCGCCACAACATCGCGCTCGACCACCTCTGCCCTGGTCTGGTTTTGCAAGAGAGCGCCCTGGCCGAGCGACTAGACATGTCGCGTGCCACAGTCAAAAGAGCGCTTGAAATCATCGAAGCCGAAGGGGCAATCCAAAGGTTCTCCGGGCGTGGTTTTCTGGTGGCTGGCAGAGACCTCACGCCAAAACGTGTGGACCTGCGCCAGATCGAACTGGATCACAGCACCCTGTCCGAAAGCGTTGGAAAGCCCAGCTGGCTCCGGATTTACGATGACGTCGCTTATCATGTGACACGGTGTCCTGTGTTTGGACGTTACCGTATTTTCGAAGCGCAGATGGCGGAGGAGTATAACGTCTCCCGCACAATCATCCGCGACGTTCTTGGACGCCTTCAGGAGCGTGGCTTAGTCCAAAAAAACCGCACCTCCCGCTGGGTCGTAGAGCCTCTTACATCAAAGAAAATAAAGGACAAATTTGAACTACGAAGCATCCTTGAAGTGGCCGCACTCAAATCAGCGACGCTTCCGACCGAAAAGCTTCGATCCCTTGCAGAAGAAATCCGCACATTCTCGACACAGTCGACGCTGACGCCGGCTCAGTGGTTTTCTCTTGACCAGCGCTTTTTTGAAATGGTTATTCTAACAACGTCAAACGCGGATCTTTCCGCATTTGCTTCAAGCAACCGCATCGAATTGGAGGCCTGCCAATCCGCGCTCTTTGCCCTGGGTCTGCCGCCGGACACGCAATCGAGTCTGGAACTCGGACAAGTGATTGAACTCTCCCTTTCGGGCTCCATTACCGCCGCTGCAAGCATGCTCGCGATGCATCTCGAAAAGGCGCGCGACCGCACCATTGCACAGCTCAAAATCACCGCCATCATCCCTCCCCCCCGCGACTTCCCGCCCTACCTCCAATTCACCTGAATCGGTCCCCACGGCAACCGGCGGCGTAAATCGGCCAGTGGCGGGCCCGGGCACCACGGAGCGTCCTTTCCCTCCAAAGAAAGGACCGCACCCTCAAAACGTGGGATCAAAGCGCTAGCGCTGAACAGAATTGAGAAGTTCCAATATGTCCGGTGCGACGTTCTCGCTGTCGCGAAAAAAAAACACCGCAAGCGCGCATGTCATCTTTTCGGATACGATCCGCGTTGAGACGCTGAAAGACAATGGGTGTTGAATATATCGGACGGTTTCGGGCGTTGTTCGTCGTCATGAGCAAACCGGTCAGGTAATCGGCCTGCGGAAAAGAGCTGGGATAGAGTGCAATGGATTGAATGCGCGCATTGGGCTGTCCTACGTTTTGAGCATCCAGTATGTATATTCTCTCACCAAGATAAAGCGCGATCCCATTGATTTTGATCGGTCTGCGGGGTTTGTTTTCTGCGCCATACGGACTGGCGAACATGATCGTTTTGACGGCAGTAAAATCGCCATGTCGTTGAATGACTGTATAGGCCCGCCCGATCTTGTTCGGATGTGTGAGCAAGTTGATGTAGGCGTGATAGAAACCACAAATCTCGTCCATGTCCCCATGGGTCCGGTGCATATGGTACAAAATATCCTGAACAGTCCCTTCAAGCTGAGGCGGCAAACCTTCAACTTTTGCCGGAGGGCTCCACCGCTTTTTAAAATCGCGCTGTGGCAGGAACATATCGTCCGGTTCGACCCCGAAATACGAGGCGATGGTTCGAAGAGTGGCAAGTGAAGGGGTGCTTGTCCCGCTCAGATATTTCGTCAACTGTTGGCGATTGATGCCAAGTTTGCCCGCGGCCTGAACGACGCTTGGGAAATACCCGACGACATGCTGCAAATTTTGCACGAACGTGTGATTGTCTTTAGGCATAGTTATGATCTTATTCCATTATATGAACGACAGGAGAGGACATATCATTCCCGCACAGGCGATGGGCGATTTCGGAGTGACGCAGAAGAGCGTCAAAAGACAACAAACCACAGTTCAGAAGATCGCTCCGTCTGATACGGTCCACAGGCAGGCGCTCCAACGCCACGCTTGCCGAAAAGATCGGGCGGCGCCCAAATGCAAAGCTGCCAAGAAGAAACCCGCTGAGATATTGCACCCCTTTCATGTAAGTGGGGTAGAAGATCGTAAAATTCGGCGAGGCTTTTTGATTTCGTACAGTTGGTAGTTCGATACACTGAATCCGGTCCCCATTGAAGGAGAGGAGATGCTGGCTGCGACGGATATGAGCTATTTTCCACGGCTCACCGGCATTCGAGAACCGTTCGATGAAGCGTGCAAAGGTAAGCCCGTCTTTCTGGTAGATCATGGCATAGGAACGCAGCACCTGATTGCCGGTAGAGGGGAGCGCGTAGTAGCGAAAGTAAAGACCGCAATAGGGCCGTAACGCCTGGCTGCTGGAGATCGCCTGATCGGTCAGCTCAGAGGTCAGAGACTGTTGTATGCTGACTTGTTCAAGTTCACGGAATTTGTGCATTTTGCGCGCGAAGTCCGGAGGCGGCAGCGTAAGATCTTCGATCGCAACATCAAAGGCCTCGGCCACTCGGCGCATTGTCCGCAAAGACGGTTGGCTGCTTCCGTTCAAATATTTATTCAACTGCTGACGGTTGATACCGATGTCTCGGGATGCCGTTGCAATGGAAGGCATCAGGCTCACGAGATAGCGAATATTTTCCGTCAGATGTACATCCTGATCCTGTACCTTCTGCTTTTCTTCCATTTGCCCCCCCCTTTTATTCGTCTTTTGTTTCGTATTCTGATTTTCCGTTCACCAGCGGCCGACCCGCCCTGATGTCGTGCAAGCGACGTCTGAACACACAAGATAAAGGCTACAGGAATGTCCAACAGTTCGCTCCAGAGCATCAGTTTTCAATATGAAAATACTTCAAACGCTACTGGTTCGGTTTTGGAGCGACATATTTTGATGGTTTTCCGCGAAGATAGCGCATGGTTTTCTTGCCACAAGGGAATAATTGCACCCGCGTTGCGAGAGCCATTTCTATGCGGAAAAGGTTATATTCAAAGCGGCTGTGACGGCCCTTATGGCGGGCACGCCACCCCCATTCTCTCCTTACTGTTGCGGAAATATGAGGTAGGCCATCCTCCAAGACACATCCATTGGTGTGACCGCAGACATAACATGCGGGGTTTGCCGGAGGCATTTTGACACAATGAGGCCTCTCAAACGCTGGAATGCGGCGGCGATACCTTTGAGATTTTCAGACGCGCTGCGAGGGCCATGATGAGAAGACTCGACAGGCAAATGAAACCGCCGGTCGTCCCCATGGCGACAGCTCCCTTCACTTCCCCCAAACCCGCCAGGGCAGGCAGAGCGAAAAGCGACAGCATGGCAATCATCGGATAGGCAAGTGCGGCGTCAGGATGGGCATCACTTTTTTGCTCTGGATCGACCATACGCAAGAGCACAAGCCCGCTGACATAGACGCCCGTGCCGGTTCCGTACATCAACAACGCCCGCTCCAGCCAAGAGGACGCATGAAACACTTTTGCAGACACCGCCAGAACAAGAAACATCGTTCCGATGAGGCCTGCGGTGGCGATGATCAGAACCGGCTTGAGCATCGGCCCCACCTGTTCGTACGGCAAGGCGGTGATCGCCGCGATCACTGCAATATCTGAGCAATATGCGGTTACGTTGTGGGAACTGTCACGGTCTACATGACGCCCGACAGCCGTGTTGCGCAGGCCCTTCCAAAGCAGCCATGCACAGAGCAAAGCATAAATCCATGGCGGCACCACACTAAGCCCGGCAATGCCGAGCCGCATGCATGTGATCTGGAAGCCCAATCCAAGCAGAGAGGCGAGGAGGATCAGAAACCCGGTGGCAAGCAAGCGCACCCCTTGTGTTTTGCGCCGCTGCGGCATGGATATTCCGTCTTGTTCCATTTTGATGGGGTGAGCTCGGGTCTGGCCGTCCCGGCCTGGACGTCGAAAAATTTTTATAAGAATGAGGCCTGTTACGATGCTCATCACGAGGCCGTAAGTGGCATAGGTAATCGCCAGGGCCTGTGCGAGCGTCCATTCGCTATGCCCCATATCGTGCAGAACCCTGCCAAGCACACCGGAGGTTGCATGACCGCCAAAGAAGCCGGCCGTCATTTCAAGACCAAGGCTGCCATAGGCAGGAAGGTCTTTGTAAAAGAGGCGCAAAACCTCGGCAAGGTAACCGCCGATCATGACTTGCAGCCCGAAAACGGCAATGCCTATGAGCAACATCATCATAACGTTGCGTTTTATACTGCGTGTGGCGGCCGACGGGCGGTTCCCGAGCGGAATACCGGCCAGCAGCGGGACAAGCATCAGCCCTGGCAACAGCATGAAGTACCCCACTGCGGATTGTAACAAGGGCCAGTCCGGAAAAAAATGCTCGGCAAAAAGCCGTATTCCAAGGCCCAGTGCACCGGCCAGAACCGCCGGGGGAACAGCCATGGTCCAACTGGTCGGACCGGCCCGGAGTATCAAGCGCGATAAGATAAGCAAAAGGTTTATGAAAAGTGCGAGCGTCAGTAGCGTCACCAACTTGTCCTCCAAATGTCGTCGTTTGGTAAAGTTTTCCCGAAAAGTGCGTCTCTCGCGTCAGTCGTTCTTGCCTGTGTTTAGATTCTTGCGCTCGTAAGGGGGAATTAGAGTGCGAAATCCCCCCTAAATCGACGCTTTATACCGCCTGCCGATGCAAAAAAACGACCGAAAACAGCGTTGAATCGCAAAGGCATTCGCTCTCAGGCGTCACTCACTGTTGGTCACTAGAGAAATTCCGCCCCCCCTAGGCTTGTGCTCCTCTGTTCGAAACACGTTGATCGATTCCCAAGGAAATTTTCCCTGATGCTTGGAATTTCGCAGTTATTTGGACCTGGCTCAAGTGTCGCGTGTTTGGCAGGCGGCGGCGTGCACGGCGAACTCGGGTGTGAAAGCCAAGCACGGCTGCGGAAGTCAATTTTGACCGGGGCGTCTCGCATGGGGGGAAGGCACGTCACAGCACTTTAGGAAATGCAGAAGCCATAGCGCACTCCACGGGCGCTAAAGGGTGGCTTGAGAAGGGTTAGAGGCGACACGAGGCAGTATCTTACAACACCTTAAGTCTTTTTCTTAGGGCAATTCGGGAGATATGGAATGGCTACTCTTGATATGTGGGCGTGGTATGGGCAAGGCCTCATACCTCAAAACGGCGCGGCTGATCTCGATGGAAGTTTAAACGGGGCAGAATTCACTGCAGGCGTGGATTTCGATTACTACAATTACGGCGACCTTCAGATGGTGGACGCTGACGGAAATGATGCGATCTGGGATGCAGACGTAGACGACGGCACCGTGAGTGGGGGGGATGGTATCATCACTCCTGACGGGGTTCAGCGTCAACTGAATGAAGTCGCCCTCTATGAAAATACAGTTATTACCTATCTTGATTTCAACGGAACGGAACAGACCTGGACGATGACCCTTACGGTCTGGCAGTTGGGAAATGGGGATGCGGTCCTTCGGATCAATGAGAGCATCAACGCTCAATGGCCAGCTGATTTCTATCCCGGAAATATCACCAGCATCACAGTGGGAACATGGGACGGTGTTGAATATGGTGCGGGTTCCGTATCGGCAAATGACGACCAAGCTGTCGTGGTCTGCTTCACCTCCGGCACGCAGTTCAAAACGCCATACGGGGAGGCCATGATTGAGGATATCCAAGTCGGCGACATGATCCTGACGCTGGACCACGGGTATCAACCGGTTCGCTGGATCGGATCTCGGACGCTCTCGGCAACGGAACTTGACATCAGCCCGAACCTGCGTCCGATCAGCATCCGCGCGGGGGCTTTGGGGCACGGTCTGCCGGAACAGGATCTCATCGTCTCACCGCAGCACCGTGTTCTGGTCCGCTCGCAGGTGGCCGAACGGATGTTCGGGACCAAAGAAGTCCTCGTGGCTGCAAAACATCTTGTGACCCTCGATGGCATTGAGGTGGCGGCTGACATGACGGAAGTGACCTATTGGCACTTCCTTTTTGACCAGCATCAGATCGTGTTTTCGAATGGGGCTGCCACCGAGAGCCTGTTCACGGGGGCCGAAGCCTTGAAAGCGGTGAGCCCGGAGGCGCGTGATGAGATTTTAACAATATTTCCGGCCCTGCGTGCCGATCCTGAGGCAGGCACCGCAGCTGTACGTCTTTTGGTGCCTGGGCGTCGGGCACGCAAATTGGCCGAGCGCATTAAGTGCAACGGCAAACTTCTGGTGGCTTAAAAAGGACGGATATGTTCGGCCTTAACTCTTGTGTAAATGGTTTTTTGGTTTCCCCCCCTCTCTTCATGCCCTTGCGAGAGAGGGGATACAGGCCGGGATCGGCAGGCTTTCCGCCGTATTCCCCCAATATGAAGCGGTTACTGGCAGCACTGCTTGGTCCCGGTCTGTATTTATATGTCGTGTGTTGTGCGCCGTGTCCGTAGACGCAGGCCCTCACCTGACCCGGAGCTTGGGGCCTTCCCTCTGCGTTCCGGATCTTCGTTCAAGTCCTAGGACAAGGACATCCGCTTCGAAACAAGGTTCATCGTGTGACGTTTTAACAATCAGGAGCAAAAATGGGACATACAAACACAAACTGGACGCTGCGAAAGCGCCCGTCACAAGAACACATCCCCAGAATGATACGCAAGATATGGCTGGCCCGCGAGTGTTTCGACGAGTCCAAGGCGGGTGTGCAAGAGCACTCCGAACAGCATGTGGCCTTCTGTGGTAAAGAGGTGTGCGTCCTCCATGGGCGGGAGCCTCTTCGTATCCGTTTGCACCCAAGCCTGCCTGCGATCGAAGGAGAAATGCGGGCCATCAACCTGATCCGTCGGGTGTGGTTCGACGTGCCCTTTGAAGTGCCGCCTTCGGTATCGCTTCACCTCCCGGTGCATGTGCCCGGATGCCGGTTGAAAGCAACTGACATCACTGGTGATGGATTCGATATTTCTGCTGAAGTGTCACGTTGTCACGATGTCGAAGAGATCGTGGTCACATGGAAATCCGTCGGTTTTTCTATAGCCATCCCGGATGCGGAGATCGTCGATGCCCGAACCTCTTAGTGGCGCCAGACTGCAGCCGGTTTGCGAAGGAAGTGCCGCAAAAGCGCTTCGTAAATTGCGCTTTGTGCAGTGCGGTAGAGAAATTACAACTTCCGCTTTTCGACGTAATTTGATGAGGCGTCGCTGTGCGCAGCACGAAGGTTACAACACATCCCGCCGTTTTCGATGATCCGGCGTACCGGGTTGAGAGGACGCGGGCAACGAAGTGCTCTGATCGCAAAGTCTAAAAATTAATGAGTAAAGGATATACACATATGCTGAGTGCTGCCCGTACTATTGTCGCCTCTCTAGCTCTGATCGGCCTGTCTGGCTGCGGGTCAGAATTCTTAGTGGATTACACGCCGGTTTCTTCAGAAACGTCCAGAGCATGGACCGTGAAAGCCATTCATGTTGACGTGCCGGAGGCGCTTGAGGTCAATCGGATCAATGTGGTGATCCCGCAAGAAGACATCGTTTGGTACGGCGATGGTGAAGGCGACAAGCGTGTGCAGGTTGCTGCAATTCTCAAAGAAGGGCTTGCGCAGGGGAGCAAGGGGCTTAGAGGACCGGTTCCCGTTGTCTTCGATGTGGAACTGATCAGGTTTCACGCTTTGACACCTAAGGCGTTCCACGTCGCCCCGGACGGCACTGGCGTAGAAAGTGTGCGCTTCAAAATCGAAGTCAGAGACGCCCGTACAAACACTGTTCTGGTGCCCGAACAGATCGTTGCATCGGATGGGCGTGCGCTCACCGCAGTGAACGGGGGCACCTTGGGCTCCGGGGAACGTTTGCGTATCGTCAACAAGATTGCAGAAACAACGCGGGGCTGGCTTGGCACAGGTCCTGACAACCGCGGAGAGTTCTGGCGGATGGGGCGTTAAAACCCCGCATCCCCGGTTTCGCAACATTCAGAACAGAGCGGGAAAAGGGAGGGGCCAAGATGACCGATTTGCTTGGAATTCAAGAGCTTGGCCAACGCTTAGTGACACCTGTCCTGCCGGGGTTGATCTCTGAAGGTGCGATGGTGATGACCCCGACTGGGGCCATCTTGATCGAAGATCTGAGCGAAGGGGATCGTGTCCTCACCTATGATCGGGGCGCAGCCGTCCTGGAAGGCTTCCTTCATGTGACGGTTTGCGCCAATGGCGGGCGGGACGTTCCGATAGAGATCAATCCGTATGGCAAAGGAAGTGTTTGTGTGTCGCCGCATTCGTTACTGCTGGTAGACACGCCGCATTGTCAGAAGATTTTCGGTTCTTCCAAAGCATTGGTCCGCGCAGCGTCTTTGAGCGAAGATCGACTGGCGCGCGGCTCCGATCAGACTGAGTGGCGCTTTATCGCGCTTTGTCTCAATCAGCCGGGGCTGATTTACGTAAACGGCTTGATTATGGAAGCACTCGGAGCGCGGGACAAAACCAGTGGGCCAGACGCTGGACATTTGAAAATGATCCGAAACACTCCCTCGGGCCTTCTGTTTCTCAGCGATGAAGAGGCGCGGTTTTTGTACAAACACGCAGGTGGGGCGGTGAATGCCGTAAAATTCGTCGATCTGGGAACGGGACATGCCCCTGATGTCGAGGCGGTGTCACCCTGCCAGTCTGGGCTCTGACGAATTTTTCTTCGTCGCAGGTGACGCGACGCAAGGACAGGGTCAATAAAGGACAGGCGCAATAAATGATGAATGGGCACCTCGTCTGCTCGTGTTGAATTGGTGCCGCCTGTCAAACCTGATTTAGACATTGGAGGGGAGTGAATGGCATTGGCCGTAGTTCCTGTCGGTTTTGATCTGCCCGACGGTCCGCACCTGAGTGAATTGCGAAAAATTGGTGGGCGGACACTTTTGGAGATTTGCCTGAAAGAGCTGTCTGACGCCGGTCAGACGGAACTTGTTGTCCTCGTTGGGCCTCATTCTGGGGTGGAAATTGGCGGTTACGGGGCAGAAACAGGTTTGCATGAAGTGTCCATCAGGCACGCTATTGAGGCGTTCGGCGCCGAGGTGTCAATTGCATATGCGTCAAGGCTGGAACAGGGTATATCAGAGCTGTCGAACCGGGACATTCTGGTCGTTTGGCCGACTGATCTCTGGAGAGATGAGAGCCCGGAGACCGTTCTCACAGAGGCAGAAATGAAGGACTCCGTACGTTCGGAGACAAACAAACAGACTTGTATCCGGCATGTTGCCGAACTGATGGCATTCCTGTGCCATCCAGTGGTCGTGGTTGAAAATGGCGTGGACTGGGAGATATCTCTACATGCCTGTGCCGTCGAACGGGATGCGTCCAATCACATTGTCCGGATTCTGGACCCGGACATATGTCGCGCGATGCCTGAAACGCTCGATATTATCCGCATGGTGGCGGGCATTCCGGCAGGATCGTTCCGGAAACTCAGGCCGGACAACACGTTCGTCGGTTGGTATGGATCTCAGGCCCTTTTCTACCATCTGCTTTCTGACAATGGAAAAATCATAGCATTTTCTGAGGAGGGAAAATGCTATGACGCGCGGTTCGAAAGCCAATTCAACGCCTATCTCGCCTCTTCGGCCAGCAAAGAATAAATGCGCAAAATGTTGACCCGCGCGGAGGACCTTGGAGGGCTGGGGCAGCATGGCCTCCGGTTCTCACCTGGCGCGCCCATCGCGCACCTGTTGCTGGTGAAAGCTTCAGACGCAACGCTGCCGCTCGCCCGCTTACCCCTTCTTCAATCAATCTCTGGAACCGACCTCTGAGTGCCAATGGCAAAGGTGCTGACATGATCCATCCGCCCAAAACAGATGAATCACATCTGACACCTCATGAGAATCCCCCGCGATTCAAGTTCAAGCCGAAACGCATTAGGGCGCCGTTGCGGCACCGGTTCGCCTCAAATACATGTGGTGTCTTCCGACCCCGCATTACGGTAAGTGCATAATTTCCTGCATTTCACCTCGTTCCCGGCCCAAACCTGCTGATCGTCCATTATATATGATGCGGCAATGCGGTCCGTCATTCCGGACTTTCGCTGCAGGCGCGAAATAAGAGCATGCGCGAATTCACTCCGTACGGGACGAAGCCGCCGCTCGTCCGTCGCTGGAGCCTCCGTTACAGCGCGTACGGACAAGATCGCTCCAACACCCCAGCATGGCCAAAGCGGGACTGCCAAGACGCTACCAGCAGCCCTTATGCTATCTGGGCTTACCACCGTTTCGCCCTCAGCCTGTGCGGCGTTGAGGATTTTCTGGCTGAACGCTGCATCACGGTCCGTCATGAGACGATCCGAGATTGGGTGGCGAAATTTGGCACACAGATTGCGGCCAAGATCCGACGTGAACGCCCCCAGTCCGCCGACAAATGGCACCTGGACGAAGTTGTGGTCACGATCCGTGGGAAAAAGCAGGCTCTGGCGTGCAGTCGATGGCAATGGAGACACCCTCGAAATCCTTATGCAGTCGCGCCGAAACGCTAAAGCCGCCAAACGTTTCTTGCGAAAACTCATGAAGCGTTGGGGCACACCTCGGGTTATCGCAACGGACAAATTGCTCAGCTATGGCGTCGCTACGCGCGAGCTTTGTCCTCGCGTTGATCACGTATCACACAAGGGATTGAACAACCGCGGCGAGGCGTCTCGTCGGCACACCCCTCGACGAGAGGAGATTTTCGGCCGGGTTAAATCAGCAAGACAGGTTCAGATGTTCTTGTCGGTCCATGGTCAAACCGCCGTTCTCTTTCGCCCGAAACGCCACCGTATTCGCAATGAGGCACATCGCCTCTCGGGGCGCTACGTGCAAAGCGCGCAGCCGTAGCCGCCTCATACCAAAGCGACCCCGCTGCGCCCTGCCAAACGGCTGCGCTCCAACAAAGTGGCGATCAGGGTGGCGGCAGCGGAAATATCCATGCCGCCGGTACGTATGTTGGACACGCAATAGCGCTCGGCATCGCGCGTATCGGCGCGCGGGTGCCATGTCACATAGGCCCCAAGCGAGTCGGCCGCCGACAGGCCCGGGCGTTCTCCGATGAGCGTTAGAACGGCCTGCGCCTTGAGCGCCAACGCAATACGATCACCCGCAGCCACCCGCCCGTTGCGCAGCAAAACCGTGCCAACAGTCAGCCCCGCAGGCAGGCATGGTCGCAGCGCCTCGATGAGCGGCACAGCGTTGCGGTTGACCGCCAGTGCCGACAATCCGTCGGCCACAACAAGGCACAGATCGCAACGCAGCGCGCTCTGCAAAAGCCGCGTCTGAGATGTGCCCGAGAGGAGACGGCCAAGGTCCGGACGCGTCAGATATTCTTCGCGCGATGTGACAGCGCTCTCGACCACCAAAGGCCAAGCGCCGTCTTTGAGCGCCCGCGAAAGTGCCGAGACCTCAAAGGCCGAGGAAATCGCATCGCGCGCCCGCGCATGGTCGAGGGAAAACCGTAAAACGGCCTGCGTTGGCAGTCCTGAACCCGCTTGGCCCAGACCAATACGCGCATCCGTAAACCGCTTGAGATTTGTCATCACATCCGCCGTAAGGACGCGGCGCAAAACGGGCCTGTCATCACTCATGCGCCAAACTCCAATAACTTGGCCCCTGCGCCCTGCAACCACGTTTGCGCGCCAGTGACACGTCCCGCACGATCAAGGATGTCGTGTTGCGCCAGCCATGCGGCAAATTCCGGCGCGGGGGTAAGGCCCAGCGTTTCGCGCAACTGCGCAAGATCATGGTGCGCGAGGCTTTGGTAATTCAGCATGACATCGTCGGCCCCCGGAACGGTAATGACAAAGTTCACCCCTGCATTCGCCAGACTGTGCAGCAAAAGATCCATGTCATTTTGGTCGGCCTCGGCATGGTTGGTGTAACAGACATCACAGCCCATCGGCACGCCCAGAAGCTTGCCGCAGAAATGGTCCTCAAGCCCCGCACGGATGATCTGCTTGCCGTCGTAGAGATACTCCGGTCCGATAAAGCCCACGACGGTGTTCACCAGCAAACAGTCAAAGGCGCGGGCAACCGCATAGGCACGTACTTCCATGGTTTGCTGGTCGACGCCGTGGTGACCGTTCGACGACAGGGCCGCGCCCTGCCCCGTCTCAAAATACATCGCGTCTTGGCCCACCGTGCCGCGTCCGAGCGCACGGGCGGCGTCCTGAGCCTCGCGCAGGATCGACAGCGAGACGCCAAAGCCTGCATTGGCCGATTGCGATCCTGCGATGGATTGAAACACCAGATCGACCGGCGCACCAAGGTTGATCGCCTCAATCGCAGTCGTCACATGGCCAAGCACGCAGGATTGAACCGGCAGGTCATAGGTGAGCCGCAGCTCGTCAAGCAACCGCGTGGTGCGAATATAGTCACTGACGCTATCGGTGGCTGGATTAACGCCGATCACAGCATCGCCCGAGCCATAGATCAGCCCATCCACAGCACTGATCGCAATACCCAACGGATCGTCAGTCGGATGGTTGGGCTGATTGCGCGCCGCGATCGTCCCCGGCAGACCCACCGTGGTGCGAAACGCACGCACCACATTGATTTTGCGCGCCACACTGATCAAATCGGCGTTGCGCATGAGTTTGCTGACGGCAGCGACCATGTCTGGCGTCAGGCCCCAAGCGACCGCCGCAATGGCAGGGCCATCTGCGCCCAAAAGCCATTCGCGAAACGCTCCCACAGTCAGGGAGGCGACCGGCGCAAAGGCATCAGAGGCATGTTGGGCCGCAATCAGATCACTCACCTCATCGGCCACTTCGGGCATAAGAGCATCTGCGAGAAAGGCCTTAAGCGGCACATCCGCCAGACAATATTGTGCAGCAATCCGTTCCTCGGCACTGCGCGCAGCAAGCCCCGCCAAAACATCACCCGAACGGTGCGGCGCTGCTCGCGCCAGCAGCATGCGCAGGTCCTCAAAATGCCAGCGCGTGGTGCCGAAAATATGCGAATAGCTCATGCGATGGGCTCCGGTTCCGTTTCAACTGGGCCTTTAAAAAGCGCACGTTGCCCTATGCCCGCGCCCTTCGCCTTGCCCAACCTTCAATCTTGGTCCGCGTCGAGCGTTTGCCATCGTGTCAAATGCACCTCGATGATGTCCTGCAAAGCGCGTGCATCGCCCGTCTCTATCGCATCGACCATGTGCAGGTGGTCAAGGCTGGACTGACGAACTTTGGCCGTCGTGGCCCAATTCGACCAGTCGCCCGGCAGGTCGCGTTCGCGCAACTCATGGATCAAGCTCGCAAGTGTTGAGTTCTGCAGGGGAGCGACCAACGCGCGATGGAACGCATGGTTGAGGCCGCGCATCTGCTGAAATGGCAAGACATCCACACCGGCATCAAAAGCCAGAGCCGCCGCCCGGATGTCAGCGATGTCTGCATCACTGGCATTGGCCACGACCTCTGCCGCGGCGGGCAATTCCAACATCAAACGCACGTCGGTGATTTCCACGCGCGCCTCGATCGAGGGCAGCACCACGCGGAACCCACGATTTGGCGTGTGCTCCACGATGTGCGCATTTGCGAGCGTTGCCAAAGCGGTACGCGCAGCGCTACGTGTGCAGTTGTAGCGGTCCTGCAAGTCGATCTGGCGCAGCCACTCGCCCGGACGTAGCGCGCCCAGAACGATGTCGCTGCGCAGACGCTCGGTCACGTCATCCGGCATATGGTCGATCAAAGAAGGGGCCTCCGCGGTCATATCAGCGCCCTCATCCGTCTACCCCAAACACAACGGCATCTTGCGCCCGCACCCAAATCCGGCCTGCACCGCGCGGCTGTGGTGTGTCGATGCTCAACCGGATCGTGGAGCCTGCCACATGGGCCTCCTGTTCAAAGTGATCCCCAAGGTAGCTTTCGGGACCGAACTCAACCTTGATTTCTGACGCATCATCGGTTGGGACGCAACGGATCAGATGCGGTCGGATGGCCAAAAGCTGCGCGCCCGCAGACAAATCCGCAAGTGGCGTGCGCGCCCGAACGACCTGACCGTCGCCCAAAGTAACGTCGCAGGGGCCGACATGCGACGTGGCGCTACCTGTCACAGCCAACAGATTGGCATTGCCGATAAAGCTTGCGGCAAAGGGATGGATCGGGTCACGGTAGATTTCCTGCGGCGTACCAAGTTGCACAATCTTGCCACCACGCATCACCACGATGCGGTCAGACATGGCCAGCGCCTCGTCTTGATCATGGGTCACGTAGATCGTGGTAAGCCCCAGTTCCTGTTGGATATCCTTGAGCCAGATGCGGGCCTGTTGGCGCAACTGCGCATCGAGGTTGGACAGCGGCTCGTCCAGCAACAACAACGGCGGGCGAAACACAATCGCGCGCGCCAGTGCCACACGCTGTTGCTGTCCACCGGACAATTCACCGGGATAGCGTTTGGCCAGCGATCCCAGCTCGACCAGTTCCAGCGCCTGCGCGATGCGGGCGCGCCGCTCGGCCGCGGGCACTTTGCGCAGTTTCAGCGCCATACCAACGTTGTCTTCGACGGACAGATGCGGCCACAGAGCATAGCTTTGGAACACCACACCAAACCCGCGCGCCTCAGGCGGCAGGAAGGTGCCGGATGCAGCATCCACCAACACCTGCTCGCCAAAGGAAATGCGCCCACCTGTGGGTTGGTCCAGCCCCGCGATCGTCGAAAGTGTCGTAGATTTGCCGCAGCCGGAGGGGCCCAAAAGGGTCAGGAATTCACCGTCTGTGACACTCAGGTTGATGCCGTCGATGGCGAGGGCTGTGCCGTATCGGCGCGAGACGTCTTTGAGCACGAGTTCAGTCATAGATCTTAACCTTGAAAAGGAGACGTGAGAGGATCAGCAGGACAGCGATCATCACGATCTGAAGGGTTGCAAAGGCTGCCAGTTCACCGACATCGCCGTTGGTCCACAAGGACAGCATCGTCACGCCCATGATTTCGAGACCGGGGGCGATCAGGAAAATGGCGATGATGTAGGATTTGAGGTGGAACACAAAGAGCAGGATGAAACTGCCCAGCACCGCGGGTTTGAGCAGGGGTACCATGATCAGACGCATGGAACTGACCCAGTCAGCCCCCACGGTGCGCGCGGCCTTGTCGAGGTCGCGCCCGATCTGGACAATCGCAGGTTGGATCACCCCCAGCGCCAGCGGCAGGGTCGCCATGACATAGGCCACGACCATGATCCCGATATTGCCGCGCAGCCATCCCATCGGCGGCAAAATGATCGCCGCATAAAAGATCCCCAACCCCGTGATCATCCCGGGGATGACACGCGGCGAATAGGCCAGCGCCTCAAGTGTACCGGCGAACTTGAACGACGAGCGTTGGATGACCAACGCCACAGCGACGGCAAGCACGGTTCCAAGCGCCGCTGACAGCAGCGAGATTTGGACCGTGTTGCCAATCGCGCGCAGGTTGGCAGGATTGCCAAACAGGTGCTCGAAATTGGCGAGGGTCAGAACCTTGGTGAACGGCACCAGAGGCGAGAGGAACGAGGTAAAGGCCCGCAACAGGATACCCGCGATCGGCACAACCACCGCGACGAGAAGAATGAGACCCGTCAAGAGTGCCAGAGGCCAACGCAGCGTACCAAGGCTCAGGACCATCGGACGTGATCCTTTGCCTTTGACGGTTTCATAGCGGTGCCCCTGGCGCAACAAGATGCGCTGCACCACAAGCGCGGAGCCCACAAGCAACATCAAAAGAAGCGACGAGGCAGCAACGAGCCCGTGGTTCGGGTTCGAGGCGGCAATCCCTTCGGCGTAAAGAAACGTCGACAGCGTGTCGATCCGCGCCGGCCGCGCCAGAAACAGCGGAATGGACAGGGTCTCGACGGCAATCACCAGATTGAGCGCCGACGAGGTGATGATCGAGGGCACCATGAGCGGCAAAGTGACCCGACGCAGCACTTGCAAAGGCCCCGCACCGACCGTGCGAGCGGCACTTTCCAACGTGGAATCGACAGAGCGAACAGCACCATAGAGACAATAGAGATAGGCCAATGGCGCCTGCGAAATCCCCGCAACAAGCGACATGCCAGCAATGGAATAGAGGTTCCACGGCGCGCCGTCTGTCTGCTGCGCGATGGTCTGCGTGACAAACCCTGATGGGCCGTACATGACCACCCAGCCGAGCGCAAAAATCAGGTGGGACAAATAGAGTGGCCACATCAGGACATCGCCCATAATCTGGCGGCCCGGCAAATCAGTCCGTCCAATGAGTAGCGCCGCGCCGATCCCCAGCACTTCGGCGATGATCACACTGAACAGGGCAAAAATGCCAGTTGTGAGCGCGATGCGCCCAATCCGTTCGGACTGCACAATGTCGCCAATATTGGACAGGGTGAATTGCCAGCCATCTGCGTAAAGCGGGCGATCAACAAAGACCTGAAGCAAGATCGGCAGAGCCGGTGCCAGCATCAGCGCAGCGGTCACGATAAAAATCAACCATTGCGCCAGACGCGCCCGGTCAAAGGACCGCTGAACGCCGCCACCGCGAGATGCTCGGTCCGAGAGGGTCGCATATGTCATGTAATATCCTTTTCGGTGGGGACCGGTCCGCACCCGTTGAGCAAACCGGTCCTGTCCGGCTTACATCTTGAATGCAGCGCCCCAACGGGCATTGAAGGCCTCGAAATTCTCGACCATCTCGGCATCGTAGTCGATCAGGATCAGCTTGTCCTCGGACCCAACGGCCGCGATAACCTCATCCAGCGAATAGGCATTCTCACCCTCGGGCGTGACCCCCGGACGGTAGGCCGTCAGATTGCCGTCCGCGACCGCATATTGGCCGGGTTCGGAGAGGACATAATCAAGGAACACGCGGGCGGCGGCCTGATGAGGCGCATCCTTGGTGATGCCCATACCGCGCAGGAAAACCGGCGTGCCGTCAGAGGGGAATGTCCAGCCCAAAACCTGCTCCAGCGCGGGGTCCATACGGCTCAACACGACCGGTGCGGAGACAAAGAACGAAGAGGCCAGCTCGCCTGTGAGCGTGCGTTCGATCATGCCACCTGCCCCGCCGCCGGGACGGGTCATCGGACCTGCGGAGGCAAACCAGTCCCACGCCGCATCGCCATGGAATTTGGTGAAAGCATAGCCAATCGAACCGCCAAAGGCGTAGCGCCCATCATAGGTCCCAACCTTGCCCTCAAACACCTCAGGATGGGCAACGAGATTGGCAAAATACTCTTTCATTGAGGACACTTGAAGGTCTTCTGACACCGTCAGCTTATTGTAGATCGTGACCATCGGATCGGTCGAAAACGTATAGAGACCTGCCTCTGGATAGGACCATTGCGGCAGGTTGGCCTGTTCGGGCGACGCATAGTCATCCAGCGTTCCCGCATCGACCGCGCGCACCCAATCGGGGATCGAATTCGCGATGATCAGATCGGCGCTCTGTACCCCAGTGCCAGTTTCAGCATCATAGCGCGAAAAGGTCTCGGACGGGCCCATCTCGATCATTTCGACCTCAATATCGGGATAGGCCGCGTTAAAGGCTTCGATGACCGGACCGAGGTTGGAGCTCGACAGGTTGGTGTAGATAAGCAGCGAGCCCTCCGTCTGTGCTTGTGCGATCAGATCGCTGTAGTCGGCGGGGTAGCCTTCGGGCACGGCTTGCGCCTGTGCCGTTTGGGTCATCAGCAACGCGCAGGCGCTGGCAATCCAGAGATGTTTCATTTGGAACTCCTGTTGAGGGTATGAACGGTGCTTGCTTGTTGTTGATCAAGCCAGTTTCGCAAAACATGCGAAGCCGCTTCGGCGCAGGGGGCAAGCGTATGCCCCACACCTGGAATGAGAGTTAGGGTCACAGGCGCACCCAGAGCCGTGAGGCTATCGCGCAGCGCATGGACCTTATCGATGCGCGTCGCTCCAGCGAGGCCTGCTTGTGCCGATCCAAAGCGTGTGCCGGGACCGCGATTGACGACCCCTTTTGCGCGATCCTCGCCGCCGACGAAAAGCGCCGTGCGCAGAGTGATAAGAGCCTCCCTGTCAAGCTCTGCACCCGTGGCCGCCTCAGCACCGTCAAGACCAGGCCACCACGCGACATCCTCGCGCAGCAACGTCACGCCGCCCGGAGCCGCAAGGAGCAACCCGTCCAGTTCGGCGGCGCGAAACAGGGCGTAACGTTGGGCAAACTGCGCCCCGCCGGAAAAGCCAAAGAGCCAAATACAGCGCGGCTTATGGCCCAGACGCCCTAAAGCTTCGGCCAGAATACGGTCCATGAGGTGCAGGTAGTCAGTGCCGCCGCCGATCAGGAATTTATAATCATCACTTGCATCGTGATCGTCAATCTGCGCCGGAAACAGCGGCGCAAGAAGGGACACGGCACCGCCAAGGTCCAGACCTGTGAGCAGGCCATGAACATCCCTGTCACTGCCATGGGCCGCGATCAGCAGCGGGGCCCCCGGAGCCTCGGCGGGCCGCAAGGCATAGCGCCAATCGGTGCCTGACAGAGTGACAGCAGGCAGGCCTTCCAGAGGATCGGGTGAAGGGTTAAGGCTGGTTTTTCCGCGCGCACATGGGTTGGACATCATCGCGAATCCTTCGGTTTAGACGCACCATAGCCTTTGGTCAAAAAAGGCACCATAATCGGCGCTAAAATTGGCGCCAATTTTTGACATGTGATATTTTGCGCCGTATTCGACGCGTTAAATGGCCCCTCAACTGGCATAAGTGACCTTCCCAATCTCACGGGTTTGCGACAGAACTGGCAAGCGGCGGCGTGTACTGGCAACAGTCTCCGCGACAATATCCGCCAAAATCACACAGGGGACATCCCCGGCAGAGGCCAAAACCTCGCCCATCGGGGAAATGATGCGCGACTGCCCGAAGGTCGCGACGCCGTCGCGCATCCCGCATTGCGCAGCGGCCACCACATAGGCACCTGTTTCAATCGCACGCGCCTTAAGCAACACCTCCCAATGCAACGGGCCTGTGATCGGCGAAAAGGAGGCTGGAATCATCAGGACATTGGCCCCCGCCGTCGCCAATGCTCGGAAAAGATAGGCAAATCGCAAATCGTAGCAAATTGACAAGCCAAGCGTATGCCCCGCCGCATCGCAGATCACCGCGCCTTTTTCGCCGGGGGACACGGCGCGACTTTCAATAAAATCCCCTGCCCCGCCGAGAGCCACATCAAAGGTGTGCAACTTATCATAACAGGCGATGATCCGACCCTCGGGCGAAATCACATGCGCGCGGTTCCACACCCGAGTGCCATCTTCAGTACGCACCAGCAAGGAGCCTGTGTGCAGCCAGATGCCCAACTCCGCAGCGAGCGACACGCACAACGCCAGCGTCGTATCTTCGGCCTCGGGCAGGCAGAGGCGCGGATAGGCCATCTGATCTTTCAAAAGAATATTGGCGGCCTCTGGAAGACTGACGACCTGCGCGCCCTGACGGGCCGCATCGCGCACAAGCGCCTCGATGGTGGCGTTGTTCTGTGCCACATCGGCGGTCGAACACAGTTGGAGGGCGGCAAAAACAGTCATTTGGTGCTCCGGTTCAGGAAATCAGCGACAACAGACATGCACAGATCGTGCTCTTCGACATGCGGCATGTGGCTCGACTTGCCGAGGATCAGCCACTGCGCGCCGGGGATGTTGTTGGCATAGGCCTCGGTTGCGCGTGGGGTCGCTTCGTCAAAACGCCCCGTCAGGACCAGAGTCCGGGCCTTAATCAGGTGCAAGCGATCCTCGATGGTCCAGTCTTTAAGCGTGCCGATAACATGGAATTCCGTCGGCCCGTTCATCGTGTGATAAACCGTCGGATCAGCCGCAATCGCATCAAACGTCGCCACCACTTCCGCAGGCCAAGGGTCCATACGACAGACGTGGTTGCGATAAAACACGTCCGTTGCCGCAAGATAGGCGGGATGGTCAAATTCGCCTTTTCCCTCGTAGGCCAACAGCGTTTCATGCAGGCCGTCTGGCAGATCGTGACGCAGGCGCAGGGCTTCCTCGACCCATGTGCGAAACGAGCTGGGCGAATTGGCAATGATGAGCGCCTTAAGCCCTTTCGGGCGCAAAACAGCATGCTCTGCCGCAAGCATTCCGCCCCAACTTTGCCCGAGCAGGCAATAGTCGTCCTGAATGCCCAAATGACACAAAAGGCCATCCAACTCCGCCAGAAACAGCTCAACAGTCCAGAAATCGGGGGAGGCATCCGGCAAATGCGTCGAGCGCCCATTGCCAAGCTGGTCATAAAACACCACAGCGCGCCCGGTTTGCGCGATCGCTTTGTAGGCATCCACATAGTCATGCGTACATCCCGGACCGCCATGCGCCACCACGAGCGGCGCAAGTCCGCTGCGCAGGTTTCCAACCACCCGATACCAGGTCATGTGATCCCGAAAGGGGTAAAGGCCGTCTTGGGTAGAGGAATGTTGGATGTCGGGGGCAGCAAGCATAACTGGGCGTCCTTGGTCGTCTATGTCTCTGCACTTTGCCGCAGCTCAAGCCCCCCACGTAAGCTGCAACATCTTACACCCTGCCAACCCTACACGTCGGCTTTAGAACGGAGTCAAAATGGAGCCTGCACATGAAACCCCTGCGCCAAACCCTTTTGTCCGGTGAAAAGCTGCCCGCAGCCTTTCTGTTCCTCAACCAGCCCGATGTGGCCGAAATCATCGGACTGGCGGGCTTTCCCCTGATGATCGTCGACCGCGAACATGCGGCCACGGACCTTGGCAGTTTGCTGCACAGCTTGCGGGCGATCCGCAGCACCTCGGATGCTTTTGTCATGGCCCGCGCACAGGACGGCTCGCCAGCCGCGATCAAACCGCTGCTCGATGCGGGGTTTGACGGAATCATGGTGCCGGATGTCCGCTCGGGAGACGAGGCGCGTGCCATCGCGCAGGCGGCCCGCTATGCGCCTATCGGACGGCGTGGCGCGCAGTTCACGGTCTCACGAGCGGCGCGTTATGGCGCGGATACGTACCATGCAAAGCAGGCGAATGAGAGCCTTTTGGTCGCGGTCATGATTGAAAGCCGCGCAGGGCTTGAGGCCATCGACGTCATTGCCGCAACACCCGGTATCGACATGCTGTTTCTCGGGCCGCTTGATCTGACCACCGATTATGGCGCCTTTGGAGATCTTGGCTCTCCAGAACTGTCAGAAGCGTTGCTGAAGGCCGAACAAAGCATCCTCGCGACAGGGAAACTTTTGGGCGGGGCGGCGTTGCCAAATGAGGCCCCGTCAGCTCTGTTCGCGCGCGGCTATGCGCTAGTCAGCGCAACCTCGGATGTCGGGTTGATACGGGACGCGGCGGCGCGGGCCTATCAAGAGATCCAGCGCTGACGTGTGGCGATGGCGACCGCGTGACTGCGGTTGCGCGCTCCCAATTTCACCCCCGCCGCCTGAAGATGCTTGACCACCATGCTCTCGGAGCGATCCAATGCATAGGCGATTTGTTTGGCTGACAACCCATTCGCCGTCAGCGACAGGCACTCTGCCTCGCGCGGGCTCAGCGG
>NZ_PYIB01000055.1:0-940 GCF_009129705.1 Roseobacter sp. TSBP12 | reverse complement strand
CCTCTTCCTTGGTCAAGATGTAGACCTCAGATTCAAACTTCGTGTGCGGCTTCACGGAACCCGGCTTACACAAAACCTGACCGCGCTCAACGCCTTCACGGTCCACACCACGCAACAATGCGCCGATGTTGTCGCCAGCTTCCCCGCGATCGAGCAGTTTGCGGAACATTTCAACGCCGGTACAGGTCGTGGTTTTCGTGTCACGAATGCCAACGATTTCAATGCTGTCGCCAACGTTGATCACGCCGCGTTCGATACGACCGGTCACAACAGTGCCGCGGCCAGAAATCGAGAACACGTCCTCGATCGGCATCAGGAACGGCTCGTCAACCGCGCGCGGCGGCTGCGGAATGTAGGCGTCAACTGCGGCCAGAAGCTCGCGGATCTTGTTTTCGCCAATCTCAGGATCACGACCTTCGAGAGCGGCCAAAGCCGAGCCCGCGATGATCGGAATATCGTCGCCCGGGTAATCGTAAGCCGACAGAAGCTCGCGGATTTCCATTTCGACGAGTTCCAAAAGCTCTTCGTCGTCAACCTGGTCCACTTTGTTCATGAACACGACCATGGCCGGGATACCAACCTGGCGACCCAAAAGGATGTGCTCGCGGGTCTGCGGCATCGGGCCGTCAGCGGCGTTCACAACCAAGATCGCGCCATCCATCTGCGCCGCGCCGGTGATCATGTTTTTCACATAGTCGGCGTGACCGGGGCAATCCACGTGCGCGTAGTGACGGTTTTCCGTCTCATACTCAACGTGCGCCGTGGAAATCGTGATCCCACGCGCTTTTTCTTCCGGTGCACCATCAATCTGATCGTAGGCTTTGAAGTCACCAAAATATTTGGTGATCGCTGCCGTCAGCGTCGTTTTACCGTGGTCAACGTGGCCAATCGTGCCGATGTTGCAGTGCGGTTTGGAACGCTCAAACTTTTCCTTAGCCAT
>NZ_PYIB01000054.1:0-56834 GCF_009129705.1 Roseobacter sp. TSBP12 | reverse complement strand
CTCATCTGTCAGACCCTCGACCGAAAGGGCTTCGACATCCGGGCGCTCGCCATCGCCCGCCAGCCATTCGGCGATTTTCTCATATTCCGGGTCATAGACCGGGGTGTAGAGAATGCGATGGATGGTGGTTGCGGGCACGCCGCGGGTGCGCAAGACGGAGGCAGCTTTGTTGGTTGGCGCAAGAATCGCCAAGGTGCGGCGCTCCTTTTTCTTGCGGCCTTCCCAATCGCCTGAGACGATATCGACGCCCGCCTCCTCCAGAGCCTTGTACAGCTCTGCCAACAAAAGCGTTTTACCCGATCCCGCCTTGCCGATCACCGCGCGAATTTGCGTGTCCATTGAGGCCATGGGCAACATCAAACCATTCTCAAGATCAACCCCCACCTGTTTCAGCACGGCGCTGATGGCATCATAGGCGTCGGCCTGATCATCGGAGAATGTAAGCGCGGTTCCAGTCATGGCGGCGACCCTAAAGCGTTTCGAAGCAAACCTGTATCAGAGATTTGGTCGAAACGCCCAAAATGATCCTGGGCGCGCCCCCTTCCCTTATGTCAGGCTTAAGGCACTACGCTTTAAAGACCCGCCGTCAGCGACACCAGAGGGAAAGATTAGGCGATGGCGCGCATATCATCCCATTGCGGATGATCAAAGGCGGTACGAAACCAGCGTTTTGAGGTCGCCCGATCAATCCCCGCACGCGCCAAAGTGGGGGCAAAAATCTCTTCGCGCATTTCCCATAGGCCAACGCCGATAACGTCACGCCCTTCACCGACACGGCCCAACACATCCGGGACCAGCCCCATGAGGGAATAAATCCGCTCCATGCGCGGATCAAAAACGCCAACGAAATGCTTGAGCTGGAATTCCTCCATAATCTCACCTGCCGCCAAGGTCAGCGCGGCGGTCACCCGGCGCTCCGCACCGGGGGCAAGGCAAAACCGGGTGCACTCCCAAATGAACGGGCTTTCAATGCGCACGCCGTCCGTGAGATGGGAGAAATGGTCATTGACCATCGTGTCGCCCGTTGTCGGCAAAAACCGCATCGACCCGCCATGGGTGCCGTCGGTTTTTTGCCAAATCACATAGAGCGGATTGATGTCATCATATTCGTCGCGTTCTTCACCGGCCTCGTTCACATGCACGTCCCATCCAAGACGATTTTTGAACTGATCGGCGCGGTCGCGAAACATGGTGTCGCGCAGACGCGGAAAACGGTAAAGGTCATCGCCGTAGATATAGCGCAGCATGGGGTGAGTGCTCCTGTCTCCATCAACTGGAGAGGACGCTACGGTCCAAGTGTTAACCATAGCCTATCCAAAGCGTACGCAAGAGTGTGACATATGTTCACCTTGCGTTCTATGCGTATTATTTAAGCGCAACACGGGACAAACCACCCTTGATAGAGCCTCTTAAACGATGATCACCCCCATCGACAGGGCCCGCGCAACCGCGTGAGTCGTGTTCAACGCCCCAAGTTTGTGGCGTGCCGATTCGATATAGACCCGCAGCGTATGTTCGGAAATCCCGAGCTCCGCCGCCGCCTGCGCCCGGCTCAACCCTTTGGCAATATGGGTGATCGCGGACAATTCACGCGGAGATAGCGCCGGAGTCGTTTGGTTTTCGTCGACAGCCTCAAAAGCCAAAGCCTTTTTGTTAAACTCGTGAGCAACAACGACGATATCTCTTTGGATGCGGGAGATCAGACGATCCCATTCCTCATCCGTAGCCGTATGGTTTAACGTAAACAGGGCGAACTGACCGTTTGGTCCCCGGATGGGGATGGTGTAGCCTTGGTTCCCAACCCCATAATCCAACGCGTCGCGAAAGAATGTTTTTGCGGCCTTAGAGGACCAGTCCAGTTGCTTCCAGTTGACGGGCGTGAAGCGTTGGAAACATCCATAAATTACCGGGTCCATGCGTAGGTAGTCTTTTTCCAGGTAGCGGTCGACCCATTCGGAGGAATATGTGCCTGCACCAAACCTTTCCCCCACGCTATTGACCCAATGGTAGACCACATGGGAAATCGCTAAGAGGTCACGCAGAACCTCTGTTGCGCTTTGAAAGCCTTCGAACGTTTCAACTCGCTGGATATCCTCCAGAAAGTCTTGCAAATCCGCCGTCATGCACCCCCACCTGTTCCGACTCCGGGCCCGTGTTAGAGAGCTCCGCCGCGACGACAAGGCAAACATCACCCAACTGCTCAGCACTCGCTGTCAGGCCATTCTGCTCTGCAAACGTTCGCAGGTCTGTGAGTACATCAAGTATCCAATCGTTGTGCATGTAAACCCTCTTTCGGTTATCAAAGTGGTTGCAAGTACAACCCTAGACGGTGCTTTTGCATTTTGAAATTCGCGGATATGGCCTCCCCATAAATAGCGAGCCTGACCTTAATAACCCTATGAATTATAATATTTCGTTTATTTTCTGCGAGTTGCGCAATGAAATTTTCCGGTCAAAACCGGCTCACAAAAGATTCGTCAGCGCAAACGCGTTTATCAACCTCAGATTGATCTCCATTCCACGAGAAAGCACACCGCCAAAAAATCCCGCCCCTCTGACAAAGGGCGGGACATTGAACCATTTCAGCTTGGTTCAGAGGGCTTATTTGCCCGCGTCGATTACGTCTTGCAACGTGAGTAGCCCGGTTGTCGGCGCTTGTACCAGCACGGACATGTTGCCCGGCTTATGTTCGTTGCGCAGCATTTTCGTGTGGGCTGCGGGGATTTCCTCCCAAGTGAAAGTTTCCGACAGGAACGGATGAATGCGCTTTTCGATCATCATCAGGTTGGCGGCAGCCGCCTGTTTCAGATGGGCGAAATGCGACCCCTGCAAACGCTTTTGATGCATCCAGATATAGCGCACGTCAAAGGTCAGGTTGTAGCCGGTGGTCCCGGCACAGATCACAACCATCCCACCTTTTTTACAGACGAAGCTGGAGACCGGGAAGGTGCTCTCGCCGGGGTGTTCAAACACGATATCGACGTTCTTGCCTTTGCCGGTGATGTCCCAGATCGCTTTGCCGAATTTACGTGCCTCGTTGAACCACGCGGTATATTCCGGCGTGTTCACGGTAGGGAGTTGACCCCAGCAGTTGAAATCTTTGCGGTTGATCACGCCTTTTGCGCCCAGCCCCATGACGAAATCACGTTTGCTTTCGTCCGAGATCACACCAATGGCATTCGCGCCAGCCGCAGTGATCAACTGGATCGCATAGGTGCCCAGACCGCCAGACGCGCCCCAGACCAAAACGTTCATGCCCGGTTTCAACTCATGCGGCGGGTGGCCAAAGAGCATCCGGTACGCGGTGGCCAGCGTCAGCGTGTAGCACGCACTCTCTTCCCACGTCAGGTGGGTTGGGCGAGGCAAAAGCTGTTGTGCTTGAACTCGGGTAAATTGCGCGAAAGAGCCATCCGGGGTTTCATAGCCCCAAATCCGCTGCGACGGGGAATACATCGGGTCGCCGCCGTTACACTCTTCGTCGTCGCCGTCGTCCTGGTTGCAATGGATCACAACCTCGTCGCCGACTTTCCAATTTTTCACCGCCGAGCCAACCGCCCAAACGATACCGGAGGCGTCAGAACCCGCGATATGATATTCTGCGCCGTGACCGTCGAACGGCGAGATCGGCACGCCGAGTCCGGCCCAAACGCCATTGTAGTTCACGCCAGCCGCCATCACGAGCACAAGCACTTCATGCGGCTCAAGCGTCGGCGTTTCAACGACTTCTTGTTTAAAGGAAGTTTCCGGCTCGCCATGACGTTCGCGGCGGATCGCCCAAGCGTACATTTTCGCAGGAACATAGCCCATGGGAGGCATTTCACCGACCTCATAGAGATCTTTTTCTTCGGCTGTGTAAGTTGTCAGCTTCGTAGCAAGCGCCATCTTTTGTCCTCCATATCTTCGGGGCTGAACAGACCCAAAGGCTCATCTTTAATCTGTTGTGTTTGGGACCCTTTTGACGACACCACCTGTGTTTCATCGAAAGGGCCCCGCCCTGCGCCGCAATGCAGAATCGCGGGCTCTCTGCCTCCTAGATACGATTTGAAAAGTAATTATGCAATGCTGATGCAGCAATTTTTGAAATTTTATAACCGAGCAATCGCAGCATTTCGAAAAATTCCCCACAAAAACAAGGCCACCTACGACCAAAAGGCGAGGCAATATCCTTACGTCACTAGGAAAACCGCCTCTTTTCGCGCCCTGCCGCATCGCGGCGAATTGACATTGGCACATTATTCCACGCATAAACGCTTCTGAGAAATATTATTGCCCATCGAAAGATGTCAAAGCTGACGAGGCCCGCCATGACTGATACGAAAAAGGATAAACCCTGGCTCTTCCGCACCTATGCGGGCCATTCGACCGCGAAAGCGTCCAACGCGCTCTATCGCACCAACCTGTCCAAGGGTCAGACCGGTCTGTCCGTGGCCTTCGATCTCCCCACTCAGACCGGCTATGACAGCGATCATGAGCTTGCCAAAGGCGAGGTCGGCAAGGTCGGTGTGCCGGTGGCGCATTTGGGCGATATGCGGATGTTGTTCAAAGACATTCCGCTCGAACAAATGAACACCTCGATGACGATCAACGCCACCGCCCCTTGGTTGTTGGCACTGTATATTGCTGCGGCTGAGGAACAAGGCGCGGATGTGTCGAAGCTTCAGGGCACGGTTCAAAACGACATCATCAAAGAATACCTGTCGCGCGGAACTTATGTGTGCCCGCCACGCCCGTCGCTGCGAATGATCACCGATGTCGCCGCCTATACGCGTGAGCACTTGCCGAAATGGAACCCGATGAACATCTGTTCCTATCACCTGCAAGAGGCCGGGGCGACGCCAGAACAGGAACTGGCTTTTGCTTTGGCCACCGCGATTGCCGTGCTGGATGACCTGAAAGAAAAAGTGCCCGCCGAGGCCTTCCCGGAAATGGTCGGGCGGATTTCGTTTTTCGTCAACGCGGGCATCCGGTTCGTCACCGAGCTGTGTAAAATGCGCGCCTTTGTCGAGCTTTGGGACGAGATCACCCGTGAACGTTACGGCGTCGAGGACCCGAAATTCCGCCGCTTCCGTTACGGCGTTCAGGTCAACTCATTGGGCCTCACCGAACAGCAGCCGGAAAACAACGTTTACCGCATTCTGATCGAAATGCTCGCCGTGACCCTGTCCAAAAACGCCCGTGCCCGCGCTGTGCAATTGCCAGCATGGAACGAGGCGCTTGGCCTGCCACGCCCGTTTGATCAACAATGGTCGCTGCGGATGCAACAAATCCTCGCCTATGAGACCGACCTGTTGGAATATGACGACCTGTTCGACAACAACCCTGCCGTGGACCGCAAGGTGAGCGAGTTGAAAGCGGGCGCGCGCGCCGAACTTGACACGCTGGACGGCATGGGCGGCGCGATTGAGGCGATTGAATATATGAAATCGCGTCTGGTCGAAAGCAACGCCGAGCGCATTTCCAAGATCGAAGGCGGCGAGACCGTTGTCGTCGGGGTGAACCGGTGGACCGTGGGCGAACCGTCACCACTGACCACTGGCGATGGTTCGATCATGAAATCCGACCCAGAGGCCGAAGCCGATCAAATCGGGCGTTTGCAAGAGTGGCGGCAGTCGCGCAACGAGGCCGCCGTGCAAGCCGCGCTGACCACGCTGCGCGAGGCGGCGAAATCCGGCGTCAACATCATGCCTGCCTCGATTGAGGCCGCCAAAGCCGGGGCGACGACGGGCGAATGGGGCGACATGGTGCGCGCGGCCTTTGGTCAGTACCGTGGCCCGACCGGGGTGTCCGTGAACCCGTCGAACCGCACCGAAGGCCTGGACGAAATCCGTGATGAGGTGGCGCGTGTGTCGACCTCTTTGGGCCGTAAACTCAAATTCCTCGTCGGCAAACCCGGCCTTGATGGCCACTCGAACGG
Source organism: Roseobacter sp. TSBP12 (assembly GCF_009129705.1). NCBI lineage: Bacteria > Pseudomonadati > Pseudomonadota > Alphaproteobacteria > Rhodobacterales > Roseobacteraceae > Roseobacter > Roseobacter sp. TSBP12. The sequence goes on along the minus strand of NZ_PYIB01000054.1, from coordinate 50,920 downwards.
TGCCGAACAAATCGCCGCCCGCGCCCGCGACGCAGGGATGGACATCACCTATGAGGGCATCCGCCTGACCCCCTCTGAGATTGTCGAAGCCGCAGGGCGCGACGCGGCCCATGTGGTGGGCCTGTCGATCCTGTCGGGGTCGCATATGCCGCTCATGGCGGACTTGATGGAGCGGATGAAAGAGGCCGGTCTCGGCCATATTCCGGTGGTCGTGGGCGGCATCATTCCCGAAGCGGATGAAAAGGCGCTTTTGGCGATGGGTGTGGCCCGTGTCTACACGCCGAAAGATTTTGAACTCAACCGCATCATGTTTGACATCGTCGGTTTGGTCGATCCTGCGTCAGAGGCTGCCGAGTAAGGCTGGCCCCCGCGAAAATCAAAGCTATAGTCGGGGCAACTCAAACAAAGAGGTGCCCTGATGCCGACCCCCCATATTGCCGCTAAAGCCGGAGAGATTGCCGAAACCGTTTTGATGCCGGGCGATCCCTATCGCGCCAAATGGGCGGCTGAGAATTTTCTTGATGACGCCGTTTTGGTCAACGAAGTGCGCGGCATGTTAGGCTTTACCGGCACTTACAAAGGCAATCGCGTCACCATTCACGGCTCCGGCATGGGGATGCCCTCCCTGTCGATCTACGCCAATGAATTGATCACCGAATATGGTGCCAAAACCCTGATCCGCATCGGGTCTTGTGGCGCGATGCAGCATCACATCAAGGTGCGTGACGTGGTGATCGCGATGACCGCCACCACGCTCTCGACCCCCTCGCGCGGCATTTTCAAAGAGCTGAACTTTGCGCCTTGTGCCGATTATGGCCTGCTTGAGGCCGCTGTCGCTGCCGCACGGACCAAAGACACCGGCGTGCATGTCGGCGGAATTTATTCCTCTGATGTGTTTTATGATGAGCGGCCCGACCTGACCGAGATCATGGTACGCCACGGCATCTTGGGCGTCGAAATGGAGGCCGCCGAACTTTATAATCTCGCCGCCCGTCATGGCGTGCGCGCGCTTGGCATCATGACCGTCTCGGACCATTTACTGACCCATGAGGCCCTGCCCTCGACGGATCGCGAACGCAGCTTCGGCGACATGGTCGAAATCGCACTTGAGGCGGCTTTTGCCTAAAATATCGCGCTCTGCGGCTTGTTTTTCTGCACCTGCAACCTAACTATCCAAGGGCTGCCCAGACGGGTGGCCCTTTCCCATAAAATCAGACGATAAGGAGGGCCTTTCATGTCCATGCCCAAACGCCAACTGGGGACAGACGGTCCAATGGTCAGCGCCATCGGATTTGGCTGTATGAGCTTTGCCGGCTTTTTTGGCCCCGCCGATGATGACACCAGTCTCGAAACACTGGCCGCGGTTGAGGCCGCTGGCATCGACTTTTGGGACACCGCCAATATCTACGGCATGGGGCGCTCTGAGCGCATCGTTGGGCAGTATTTGAAAGAAACCCAAGCAAAAGTGACGCTCGCCACCAAGGTCGGCATCGTGCCCGGACCGCCACGCGGCTTTTCCAATGAGGCGGATTACATCCGTGCCGAACTTGAAAACTCGCTTGAGAAACTAAACCGCGACAAGGTTGAGCTTTATTACATCCACCGCCGCGAACAGGAACGTCCCATCGAAGAGGTGGCCGAGACCATGGGGCGGCTGATCGAAGAGGGCTTGATTGATGCTTGGGGCCTCTCTGAGGTCGCGCCGTCAACCATTCAGCGCGCACATCGCGTGGTGCCCGTTCGAGCGGTGCAAAACGAGTATTCGCTTTGGTCGCGTCAGCCAGAGTTGGGCGTCATTCAGACCTGTGAGGATTTGGGCATTGCTTTTATCCCCTTCTCTCCTTTGGGGCGCGGAGTATTGGGCGATGTCGATCTTGATCCGCCCAATTTCGAAGCCCATGATTTCCGCAAGGTGAACCCACGGTTTATGAAACCCAATTGGTCCGCCAATATGGATCATGTCCGCGCCTTCCGTGCCTTTGCTGCCAAGAAAGGCGTGACCACATCGGCCTTGGCACTGGCTTGGGTGCTGCATCAGGGCGATCACATGATGCCCATTCCCGGCACCCGCACGGCGGCGCATTTGGCCGAATGGGTCGGTGCTACGTCGATTTCTCTCTCCGAGGACGATCTTTGGGACATCGAAGAAGTTCTGCCCGTGGGCTGGGCCCATGGAGATCGTTACTCGGACGTTCAAATGGTCGGTGTTGAACGCTATTGCTAAGCGCCACCCAAATCCAAATATGAAAAAGCCCCGCATCCTGTGCGGGGCTTTTTGAATTCTGTGAGAGCCGACATCAGTCCGCGCAGTAATAGGCGTACATCTGATCCAAAACGGCAAGTTTGCTCGGAACGATTTGCTCGCTCGATTGCGCAGCCGGTGTGGCCGGGGCGTAATATTCAAGCCACTCCGTGACTTTCATCGCCGAGTCTGCAGTGTCTTTTGCGGTCAGTGCAACATCGTGCAAGGTCATAGTCGATACTCCAATAAGGGTCCGCGCGCAAATGCGCCGGGTGGCCCTCCCTTGCCGTTGAGATATGCCGCGCTGCGGCACAATGCAGCCCCTAAAACACGCATACTCGCCATGCGACCGCTGCAATGCAGAAACTTTTAACGATGTGTAAACCATAATTGGACGACAAAATCAGAGCTGCGGCATCTGTCCGCCACAGTGCTTTGGTTCCCCCGCAACCGTGCGCGCGCTCGCGCCACAGACCGGACACGCCCACTCCACACCCTCCGCATCCTTGTTCACCTGACGCCATTTGCACGCGCCGGTTTTCTCCGTGCGCAGGCTGTACATGGCGACATAGAAACCAATGATGAGAATGGGGGCGAGGAGAAGCATGATGGTGATCCGGCCGCGGCCTTACCAGGCAAAGGAGCGACACCTAAAGAGCGGTTCGAAGAGACTGACACACAGGTTTGGACGAGACGCGTACAGGGCTGAAACGCTTTAGCGTTTTTGCCGCTCGGCCCGCCGAAGTATTTTCTGTCTGCGCAAATAGCGGCGCAATGACCGATAGAAGAACCGATACCGGTGCCCACGCAGCTCGATCGGCTCTGCCAACGTTTGGACAACACGGTTGGGCATCAGTTTTTCCATCTTGGCTTCGAATTGATCCTGACAGGCCAAATAGCGTTCATCCACGGTTGCAGCCCCCATATGAGTCACGAGGAAGTCAATGGCATAAGCTGTCAGACCAAGGGCCTGCGCCTTGAGTACAATATCGAGGCCGTACAGGTGAAACCCTTTGAGATCATAGGACAGAAAGACCAGGCGATCGCGTCGCAGAATAAAGAAATTCTCGTCCACAACATTGACCTGTGATGGTAAATCGCCACGCTTGCGCTGCATCCCGTGTTTATCACTGATCCGAAGATGGTACTGCTTGCCAACCCGCCCGGCATTCGCAGCAACGCCCCAGTTGGGATCACAGCGGTGCAAATCGGCAAGGCGCTCTTCCAGAACGTCGATACCATCGTCACTGGCCACAACATCCTGATGGAGGCAAATAACATATGTGCCGCGCGCCGCGCGGATCAGTCGGTTGAGCCCGGAAAACCCGTCAAACGCGTTCCCGCCCCTGTTATCGCCATAAAGATATTCGCAAATGTCGGTGGTAAACCCTTTGGCGATAAAACTTTCCACCATCGCAGTATATTGCTCTGGGTTTGTGACAAGGCTGACAAAAGAAAACCGGAGTGGTGCGGTCGTGTCCTCTACCGGCACGGACGTTGCAGGCAGCAAGGTCAGGTCTGGGGGGCTGGCACTCATCTCACCACCTCATTGATACATCTGTGACATTGCCCATCGCAAGTTTTGCCAACATTGGCAACCTGTCTCGGCCCAAACGCTCTCCCTGCCTCAACGAAAAAGGCGCATCCTAAGATGCGCCTTTTGTAGACTGTATTGCCGCATTTGATAAGCGCGTCATATTTCATCTCTGACACACGCGTTTAGTGCGCGCGTTCCAACATCAGCTTTTTGATATGCGCAATGGCTTTGGCCGGGTTCAGACCTTTGGGGCAGGTCTTGGCGCAGTTCATGATGGTATGGCAACGGTAGAGTTTGAACGGATCTTCCAATTCGTCCAGACGTTCCCCCGTCGCCTCATCGCGCGAGTCGATGATCCAGCGGTAAGCATGCAACAACGCGGCCGGGCCGAGGTATTTGTCGCCGTTCCACCAGTAAGACGGGCAGGAGGTGGAGCAGGACGCACACATCACGCATTCATACAGACCATCAAGTTTCTTACGATCCTCAATCGACTGACGCCATTCTTTCGCCGGGCGGTTGGTCTTGGTCTCCAGCCAGGGCATGATCGACGCGTGTTGCGCGTAGAAATGGGTCAGATCGGGGATAAGGTCTTTGACCACTGACATATGCGGCAACGGGAAGATGCGCACATCGCCCTTGATATCGTCCAGACCATAGATACAGGCCAGCGTGTTGATCCCGTCGATGTTCATCGCACAGGAGCCACAAATCCCTTCACGGCAAGAGCGGCGGAAGGTCAGGGTTGGGTCGATCTCATTCTTGATCTTGATGAGCGCGTCCAAAACCATCGGGCCACACCGATCCATATCGAGGAAATAGGTATCAACGCTTGGGTTTTTCTCATCATCAGGGTTCCAGCGATAAATCTGAAACTTGCGGACATTGGTCGCGCCCTCGGGCTTCGGCCAAGTCTTGCCCGTGACGATTTTGGAGTTCTTCGGCAGGTTAAACTGTACCATTTCTGATCCCCTTAGAACGTCCGCGCTTTGGGCGCGATTTTTGCAAGGCTGATGCCGCCTTCGGCCTCAGTGGTCAAAGGTGCCTCGATGATCGGGCGATAGCTCAGATCAACCTTGTTGCCTTCGACCCGGCTGATCGTGTGAATCCGCCAGTTTTTATCATCCCGCTCCGGATAATCTTCGTGGGCATGCGCACCACGGGATTCTTTGCGGGCCTCAGCGCCGTGAATGGTCGCCAAAGCGTTGGGCATCAGGTTGGCCAGTTCCAGCGTTTCCATCAGATCGGAGTTCCACACCAAGGAGCGATCCGTGACTTTCAGATCATCCATTTTGGCGGCAACTTCGGTCATCTTCTCGACGCCCTCTTTGAGGGTCTTGTCGGTACGGAACACGGCGGCGTCAGATTGCATCGTGCGCTGCATCTCAAGGCGCAGCTCGGCGGTTGCGATGCTGCCATTGGCGTAACGCAGACCGTCGAAACGGGCGAAGGCCTTGTCAATGGAGGCCTGGTTCAACTCCGGGTTCGGCGTTTTCGGATCAACGATCCCCCCGGCACGGATGGCAGCCGCACGGCCAAAGACCACGAGGTCGATGAGCGAGTTGGAGCCCAGACGGTTCGCCCCATGCACAGAGGCACAGCCCGCCTCGCCCACGGCCATCAGGCCCGGAACGATCGCTGTCGGATCGTCTTTGGTCGGGTTGAGAACCTCACCGTGATAGTTGGTGGGGATACCGCCCATGTTGTAGTGCACCGTCGGCAGAACCGGGATCGGTTCTTTGGTCACATCCACACCGGCAAAAATTTTCGCGGATTCGGAAATGCCCGGCAGACGTTCGGCCAAGGCTTCCGGCGGAAGGTGGCTGAGGTTGAGGAAGATGTGGTCTTTATGTTCGCCCACACCGCGGCCTTCGCGGATTTCCATGGTCATGGAGCGGGACACATAGTCGCGCGGCGCGAGGTCTTTGTAGGTCGGCGCGTAGCGTTCCATAAAACGTTCGCCTTCAGAGTTGGTCAGATACCCCCCCTCGCCACGCGCGCCTTCGGTGATCAAACAGCCGGAGCCGTAGATGCCGGTCGGGTGAAACTGAACGAATTCCATATCCTGAAGCGCCAGACCCGCCCGCGCCACCATGCCGCCACCGTCACCGGTACAGGTGTGTGCAGAGGTGGCGGAAAAGAACGCACGGCCATAGCCGCCAGTCGCCAGCACCACCATTTTGGCGTTGAAGACGTGGAAGGTGCCGTCGTCAAGTTTCCAGCACAGCACACCCTGACATTGGCCGTCTTCGGACATGATCAGGTCGATGGCGAAATATTCGACGTAGAACTCGGCTTTCTCTTTCAGAGATTGGCCGTAAAGCGTGTGCAGGATCGCGTGTCCGGTGCGGTCAGCCGCCGCGCAGGTGCGCTGCACGGGCGGGCCTTCGCCAAACTCGGTGGTGTGGCCGCCGAAGGGGCGCTGGTAAATCTTGCCTTCTTCGGTGCGCGAAAACGGCACGCCGTAATGCTCAAGCTCATAGACCGCTTTGGGGGCTTCGCGGGCGAGGTATTCCATCGCATCCGTGTCGCCCAACCAGTCAGAGCCTTTGACGGTGTCATACATGTGCCATTGCCAGTTGTCCGGGCCCATGTTGGACAGGGACGCGGCAATGCCGCCCTGTGCCGCAACCGTATGGGAGCGGGTCGGGAACACTTTGGTCACACAAGCGGTGCGCAACCCTTGTTCGGCCATGCCCAATGTGGCGCGCAGGCCGGAGCCCCCCGCACCAACAACAACGACGTCATAGTCGTGGGTTTCATATTCATATGCAGCGGTCATATCGGTCTTCCTTACAGCGCGAGTTTCACGAGGGAGAACAGACCTGCTGCGATCAAGGCGTAGCAGAAAAAGTTCATCCCGATCACGAGGAACTTGCGGAAAAATCCGGAGGTGTAGTCCTCGACCATCATTTGCCAGCCGCGCATCATGTGTAGCATCGACACGATGATGGTCAGCCCTGCGACGATGGAGGGGAATGGGCGGCTGTAATAGGCCAGCACCTCTTCATAGGTGCCACCCAGCGCGCAGCCGAAGGTGAAGATGAACAGCGGGATCAGAACCAACAGGCCGATCGAAGAGGTGATCATGAACCAGTGGTGATCTGCGCCGTGTTTTGCGGCACCAAGGCCGACTGCGAGTTTGCGATCTGTGAGAAATGACATGGGTGCCTCCTTAGACCACAAGAGCGGTGAGAACGGTCAGGATGGTTGCGCCAATGATCATGGCCCACCCCATTTTTTCGGACACGTCGACATCGAGGCAATAGCCCGCATCCCAGATCAGGTGCCGGATGCCACCACCGAGGTGATACCAAAGCGCCCAAACGGACAGGAACATCACGATGTCACCGACCCAAGAGCGGATCAGCCAATCGACGAATTCGAAATACTCAGGGCCAGTTGCGGCGGCGAGAAGCCACCAGACGCACAGGAAAGACGCCGCGATCAGCGCATTGCCTGTGATCCGAACCATGACCGAGGAAAACGCGGTCATTTGAAGCCGATAATATTTGACGAACATGAAGGGGGACAGCGGGCGATTGCCGCGGTTCACATCAGCCATGGTGACGTCCTTTCACGATGGGTGCAGTTATAGGTTGGCTTCGGTATGATACCTTTCGGGAGCGAAGTCATCAGTTGAGTGCGCTAACATCGCCTAAATTTTGTCATTTCACCCTTAGATTTTTACATTTGTGATCACTAATTTTATGCTGTGATCACAAAACAAGGCAAATCATTTTTCTTAGGGTTTTACTCAACATGAGAATTCCTCGAATCCACGCCACGGCAGCCGCAGGGATGGAAAAAGGGCCGCACATCCCCTGCGCGGCCCTTTTTGCGATCACAAAACTAAGACACAAATCGAGAATTGCAACGCATTACAGCGGCACAACCGCCCAGTAATCCAGATCCAACAAAACATCCGGGTGATATTTGCCCGCCGCGTCCTTATAGGCAAACTCCGGCGCGCCGTGTTTGTAGGCCACAAGGCGTAACCGCAACGCACCAACGCCCGGCGCAGAGGTTTCGGCCTTATCAAGCACTTCGGTATAGGCGCGCACGGTATCGCCGGTGAAACACGGATTGGCATGAGCGCCACCGTTCAGGCCCACGATCATCTGCGCATTGGCCAGCCCGTTAAACGACAAAGCCCGCGCCATGGAAATCACGTGACCGCCATAGATCAAGCGCTTGCCATCTTCGCGGTTGGTCGCATCGAAATGCACTTTGGCGGTGTTTTGCCACAGGCGCGTCGCCAACATGTGCTCGGCTTCTTCAATCGTCACGCCATCGACGTGATCAATCTTTTCGCCAATCTCATAATCGGCAAAGCGATGCTGTTCCCCCGCCAGAGTGAAATTGTAACGCAGGAAATCAAGTCCCTCGGGGATTTTCAAATCCTCGGGCGCCACGACGGCTTTCAGTTCCGGAATCACCGTTTCAGGCGCAGGCGCGTCCAGATCACGTTTGCGCACCATCACCCAGCGGACATACTCCAACACCGGCTCGTCAAATTGATTGAGGCCGGTGGTGCGAACATAGACGACACCGGATTTGCCATTGGAGTTCTGTTTGAGGCCGATCACCTCCGACACAGAGCGCAGCGTGTCGCCGGGGTAAACGGGCTTTAACCACCGCCCCTCGGCATAACCAAGGTTGGCGACAGCATTCAGGGAAATATCCGGGACGGATTTGCCGAACACCACATGAAAGGCGATCAGATCATCCAGCGGGCTTTTGTCCAACCCGCAATTTTCCGCAAATTCATCCGAGGAATAAAGCGCATGACGCGCCGGATAGAGTGCGTGATACATCGCCCGCTCGCCGCCCGAGATTGTGCGCGGCACAGCGTGCTCGATCACTTGCCCGATCTTATAATCCTCGAAAAAATGTCCCGAATTGGTTTTCACCCTAAAGTCCTCCCAGTTTCACGTCCGGGCTATAGTCCCCGTCCGCCTCTTTCGTCACCGCCTGTGCACAGCGCATTTTTCCTGTGCTCTCGTCATAGGCGTAGGAGGGCGATCCGTAGAGCGCCCAGCCTTTGTTCAACGCCTCTGTCACCTTGTGACAAAAGGCCGATGTGTCGTCCTCGGTCAAAAGGCGGTAGGCTTTCATGCGACCGTCCCCACGAATGGGTTATAGCCCAGCGCAATATGGATGCCCGCAATCACGGCAAAGACCACGAGGCTGATGATCACCAGGCGAATGTCTCCGGCCATGGACCCGCCAGCATAGGGCACAGGTTTCGGCTCTGCGCGGTTGATCAGTGCCATTTCGACCAAGGCCCAAAGGGTCAAGCCAGCAAACAGCACGATTGATGCCGCATCGGCATTGACCAAAAGATGTGCCACGCCCCAGACCATAACCGAGGTCAGCATCGGGTGGCGCATTTTGGCACGCAGGCGGCTTTTGGAATGGCCCAGCGCCAGCAAAAACACCGCAACAATCATCAGCGTGTTGTTCACATGGCGCAGATAGGGTGGCAGCGCATAGAGATCGACGGTCTCGGAGCCACGAAAGCCCAGCACCATCAGGATCAGCGCCACAAACAGCGCAATCGCGATGCCCCCCCTGCCCTTGTCACCGAGTTTGGCGCGTGCATCAGGCGCGAGACGTTTAAAAAGATGGGCGCCGCTCCACAGCAGCAGCCCGAGAATAAGAAGGGTCATGGTCACTCCATTGATTTGATCGCATCAGCTTTGGCGAGGGTCGCCCGTGCCGTTACGATATGGAGATTCTCCACGATTTTACCATCCACAACTGCGACACCTTCGCCCGCGGCCTCTGCCGCCTCAAAGGCTTCGATCTGACGTTTCGCCAAATCAATCTCTGCGTCCGTTGGCGCAAACGCGGTATTGGCCACGTCCAACTGAGCCGGATGGATCAAGGTTTTACCATCAAAGCCCATGTCGCGGCCCTGATCGCATTCAAATTTCAGGCCCTCTTCGTCCTTGAACGCATTGTACACGCCATCAAGCGCAACGATCCCATAGGCCTTGGCCGCAATCAGACACAGGTGCAACCCGCCCATCATCGGCAAACGGTCGGCGCGAAAGCGGGTGTTCAATTCTTTGGCAAGATCATTGGTGCCCATCACAAACCCAGCCATGCGCGGGTGGGCGGCGATCTCTGCGGCGTTGATCATGCCTAAAGGCGTTTCCATCATCGCCCAAAGCGGCACGTCTGGAATAGCCTGCGCCAGAGCGTCGACCATCGCCGCACTTTCGACTTTCGGCAACAGAATGCCGTCGATGTCCATGCCGACGAATGCCGCCACATCATCGCGGCCCCATTGGGTGTCAAAGCCGTTGACCCGAACGATTTTCGCCCGATTGCCATAGCCGCCTGCCGCCAACGTGGCTTTAAGCAGAGCGCGGGCGTTTTCTTTTTCGTCAGGGGCGACCGCATCTTCGAGATCAAACAAGATCGCGTCACAGGCCAGACCTTTGGCCTTTTCCAGCGCCCGTTCCTTCGAGCCAGGGATGTAAAGAGCAGACCGATAGGGGCGATTGGTGACTTGGGACATTGATTCTTTTCCTCCGCAATATTGTTGCGCAAGAGGCCACACAAGCGCACCTTTATGCAAGGTCAAAATTTCCGCAGCGCAGAAACTTTACATTCAGAGGCGATCACAAATCACCTCTCAGCCCGTCGCCTTAACCATATTTTTAGCGCTCTTGCAGCAGGATTTCCGCATGATTTTCTCAGGATGTCCGATGTTCACCCTCGAACGCCCCACGCTAGAAAAGGATAAGACGATGAAACTGATCTCTCTTGCCGCTCTGATCGGGGCGTTTGGGTGTTTCACCCTCCCCGCCCCGGCCACCGCGCAACAATCCTGCGGTCAACGCGATCAAGTGCTTGAGCGATTGGGCAGCCAATATGGCGAAAGCCGCCAATCCATCGGCCTTGCGCCCAACAACGGTGTGGTCGAACTCTTTGCCTCCACCGAGACCGGCACATGGACGCTTTTGATGACTCACCCCACTGGCGTGAGCTGCCTCATCGCCTCGGGTCAGGCGTTTGAAAGGACCGCCGAGGTGGCGCAGGCCAAGGGCGACGACGCATAAGCGCGCTATCCCAAAGCCTCCCAAATCAACTTGCCCCCCGTGATCACCAAGAACACATAGGCCAGCGCGAAAAAGAACCGATCCGATATTTTATGGTGTAACCAAGCTCCCATCAACACGCCGAGAATGGCAAAGGGGAAGAGCATCAGGTCGGCCTTTAACGTCTCGGGCGTGAATATCCCAACGATGGAATAAGGCACCACTTTGATCAGGTTGATCGCCCAAAACACCAACACAGAGGTTGCCTGATAGGTGGTTTTGTCCATCCGTTGTGACAGCATATAAACAGCCGCAGGCGGGCCTCCGGCGTGGGATATAAAGCTGGTGAACCCGGTCACCAGCCCCCACATCGTACCGCCAAACCTACCGATGGTGCGTTTCGGCGGCTTGATCCACCCTTTCGCCTTGGCGCCCTGATAAGCGACAAAGCCAATGGCAACGAGACCAATCAAAAATTTGAACACCTCGGGTTTGGCGATGCCATACACCAAGGCCCCGATCACAATCCCCGGCACAGCCCCCGCGATCAACACACGCGCCGCCGACCCGTCCCATTTGCGCCAAAACACCCGGATCGCGGTCACATCCATCACCATCAACAGTGGCAACATCAGGCCAACCGCCTGTCCCGGTGTGAGAATCAGTGCCAAAAACGGTGTCGCCGCAAAAGCGGCCGCAGACCCAAATCCGCCCTTTGACAGGCCTGCGAAAATCACAGCGGGAACGGCGAAGAGAAAGAAATGCAGATCAAACGTCATGCGGGGGACCCAGACGGCAAAAGGAGATTTTTCTCGAAATTACAGAGCGGTTATCGCTAACGCCAGAGAAAACCTTAATGCATTGCCGCAGCGCAGCCTTGCGTGAACGCCCGTGAAGGGCTACCCATGCCCCAATCTTACCAACTGATTGGAGACTTTCCATGGCCAGACCCAAGATTGCCCTCATCGGCGCAGGTCAAATCGGCGGCACGCTCGCCCACCTCGCAGCCATCAAGGAACTCGGCGACGTCGTTTTGTTCGACATCTCTGAAGGGACCCCGCAGGGCAAAGCGCTCGACATCGCTGAATCCGGCCCGTCCGAAAAATTCGACGCCACCATGATTGGCACGAATGAATACGCCGACATCGCTGGCGCAGACGTCTGCATCGTCACCGCCGGTGTCCCGCGCAAACCGGGCATGTCCCGCGATGACCTTTTGGGCATCAACCTGAAAGTTATGAAATCCGTTGGCGAAGGCATCAAAGAACATGCCCCGAACGCTTTCGTGATCTGTATCACCAACCCGCTTGACGCGATGGTTTGGGCGCTTCAGCAATACTCCGGCCTTCCGGCCAACAAAGTCTGCGGCATGGCCGGTGTTCTCGACTCCGCCCGCTTCCGTCACTTCCTCTCGGTCGAATTCGGTGTGTCGATGAAAGACGTCACCGCATTCGTTCTGGGCGGTCACGGCGACACCATGGTCCCCTCCACCCGCTACTCCACCGTTGGCGGTATCCCGCTGCCGGATCTGGTCGAAATGGGCTGGACCACTCAGGAAAAACTCGACGCGATTATTCAGCGCACCCGTGATGGCGGCGCAGAGATCGTTGGCTTGTTGAAAACCGGGTCTGCCTTCTACGCACCGGCGACCTCCGCCATTGAGATGGCCGAAGCCTACCTGAAAGACCAAAAGCGTCTGCTGCCTTGCGCCGCCTATTGCGATGGCGAGCTGGGTCTTGACGGCATGTATGTTGGCGTTCCGACCATCATCGGTGCCGGCGGCATCGAAAAAGTCGTGGACATCAAACTGTCCAAAGACGAACAAGTCATGTTCGACAAATCGGTTGAGGCCGTCAAAGGTCTCGTCGACGCGTGCAAAGGCATCGACAGCAACCTTGCCTGATGCTCTGAGAGCTTACTAAATGGACCCCGTGCCTCCCCGAGGCGCGGGGTTTTTTGTTGGAGTTTCAAACCTGTGACACTGGATGGACCGTCTTGGGCTATCGCCGCGCTGGCCGACGAACCCGCGCCGCTGATCGCCGCTTTTGTCCGGCATCACCTGGCCATTGGCGCGCGCGAAGTGCATATTTTCCTCGATCGCCCCAACCCAAAAGCCGAAGCTTTGCTCCACGGTCTTGAGGGGTGCATCCTGACTCGCTGTGATCAGGCCTACTGGGAAAAGGTCAATCAAGGTCGCCGCCCCGGTCGTCACCTCGGGCGGCAGAAATTCAATGCCACCCGCGCCTATCGCACCACTGGCTGTGACTGGCTTTTGCATTGCGACGTCGATGAATTCATCTCAGACGGCCCAACTTTGTCGGCACTATTGGCACGTGAACACGTCGCAGACGGCATCGTCTTGGGCAATCTTGAGCGCGTCCACCGTGCCTCAGAACCCGGAATACATATTTTCGAGGGCGCATTTCGTGGCCCAGTCGGGTTCACTGAAACAGACGCCAAGGCGCTTTTTGGACGGTTTGCCACGTTTCTCAACTTTGGCCTGACCGGCCATCGCGTCGGCAAAACCATTGTGCGCACAGGGCGCGATTGGACCATGGGGATTCACACCCCCAATGGGCCTGATCCGAGCAAACTGGTCAAATCCGACTCCCGGCTCTTGCTGCATTTCGATGGGCTGACCGAACTGCATTACGCTTTGAAATTGCTTCGAAAAGCCTTTGAGAACTACGCGGGGCCAAAACGAAAAATCGGCCAAGAACGCAGCGCGCAATTTCGCTTTATCCGCGATCACGCCAATGATCCAAACGCGCTACTCCAACTGGTGCGCGGGGTACAAAGCCTGACCGAGCATCAGGCGACGATCCTTGGCATTTTGGGTGTGTTGTACGAGGTACCTTTTGTACCCGAAGCCTGCGCCGATCTGGACCTGTCACCCGCCACGTTCGACGCCCTGCTGCGGGTGCGTGAAGCGGCGCTGATCGCAAAAGCCGGGTTAGAGCTTTAGCGCAAAGCAAAAGCCGAGCCCTTTCGGACCCGGCTTAAGACGTTCAACCTAGGATCGTTTAGAAATTATAGACCACGCCGAAGTTAAGCGCATTGGTGATGATGTCGGTTTCCAACGTGCCACCACCGTTCAGGTCCGCTTTGACTTGGCTATAGGTGCCTTTGTATTCGCCAAAAACATCCCATGTGTCATTGATCGCATAGCTTGCACCCAGCACAACGGCGACGGTCGGCCCGGCGATTTGGTATTCGATGGTGTTCGTATTGGCGGTGACCACCTCGACATGCGGAATGACGATCCCGGCGGAGACGCTCGCATAGGGGGTGAGCTTGTTCCACGCCCCCGGCCAACGCCAGATCGGCCCCACCGTCAGGTTGTTCAGCCCATCGGTGAATTCCAGCGTTGAAAACTTGTTTGCCGCCATGTCGTCTTCGTCAGCATAAACCTTGGTGTGGTTGAAATCCGCGATCCAGCCGAAATTATCCCGCACCCACCAAGTGCCACGGATGCCGTAATAAGGCGGCATTTCAAAGCTCTTGCCATCCCAACCGGTGGTGAAATCAAAATCCTCCACGCCATCGTTGCCGGACACCCCACTATGTGGCGCTGTTTGGTAGCCGGAGTAGACAGAGATGGTAAAATTCTCCGCCTGCGCCGCGGACAGTGGGGCAAGGGTCGCCACCGTTGCGGCCAATGTGGCTTTCAGTGCAATGCTGCGCATCATGTTTCCAATTCATTTCGCAAGTGAGTCTCTTTGCCTCTACATACACCATATTTGGCATATATCGCGACCCCAAGCTGTGCGAATGCGCGCAAGCGTCGCGCCCGAACCACACTGACATGCGACATCAGCCAATTGCGCATGAAAGGCAAACACATCCGTGCGTCGATTCTTTTTTCAGGCCTCCATTGCCACATAGAATGCATTTTGTGATCACACGAATTATTGCTGTGATCACAAAATTCAAAAACATCGGCTATTTATCGCTAACGGTCGAAAAATCCTTTCGTTTGCGCCAAGCGGTGTGTCATGTCAGGGCCAATCGAACCAGGGAGAGGACATCTCTAATGAACATCCACGAGTATCAGGCCAAACGCCTCCTCAAGGAATACGGCGCGCCGGTTTCCGACGGTCGTGTCGTTTTGAACGCGGCCGACGCAAAAACCGCAGCGGGCGAACTTGACGGGCCGCTTTGGGTTGTCAAAGCGCAGATTCACGCAGGTGGTCGCGGCAAAGGCACCTTTAAAGAGGCTGGCGCTGGCGAAAAAGGCGGCGTGCGTCTTGCGAAATCCGTCGAGGAAGCCGCGAAAGAAGCCAATGCAATGCTCGGCCATACTCTGGTCACGCATCAGACCGGCCCGGCTGGCAAACAGGTCAACCGCATCTACATCGAAGATGGCTCCGACATCGCCCGCGAACTCTACCTCGCGTTGCTCGTCGATCGTCAGTCGTCCCGCGTGTCCATCGTGTGCTCCACCGAGGGCGGCATGGACATCGAAGAGGTGGCTGAAAACACCCCTGACAAAATCCTCTCCTTCTCCGTCGATCCCGCGACCGGCCTTCAGGGCTTTCACGGTCGCCGCGTCGCGTTTGCTCTGGGCCTTGAGGGCAAACAGATCAAACAGTGTTCGCAACTGATCCAGAACCTGTACCGCCTCTTCGTCGAAAAAGACATGGAGATGCTGGAAATCAACCCGCTGATCGTGACCCCGGCTGGCGACATCAAATGTCTCGACTGTAAAGCGGGTTTCGACGGCAACGCTCTGTACCGCCACCCCGACATCGTGGGTCTGCGCGACGAGACCGAAGAAGACCCGAAAGAACTGGCCGCATCCCAGCATGACCTGAACTACATCGCGCTTGACGGTGAAATCGGCTGCATGGTGAACGGTGCGGGTCTGGCGATGGCCACCATGGACATCATCAAACTCTACGGCGCAGAGCCTGCCAACTTCCTCGACGTGGGCGGCGGCGCGACCAAAGAGAAAGTGACCGAAGCGTTCAAAATCATCACCTCTGATCCGAACGTCAAAGGCATCCTGGTCAACATCTTCGGCGGCATCATGCGCTGTGATGTGATTGCTGAGGGCGTCATCGCCGCCGTGAAAGACGTTGGTCTGACCGTTCCGCTCGTTGTGCGTCTCGAAGGCACCAACGTCGAACTCGGCAAAGAGATCATCAAAAACTCTGGCTTGAACGTGATTGCCGCTGACAACCTCAAAGACGGCGCGCAGAAAATCGTTAAAGCGGTGAAAGGCTAAAACCCATGGCAATTCTTGTAAACGAAAACACCAAGGTCATCTGTCAGGGCTTCACTGGCTCGCAGGGCACCTTCCACTCGGAACAAGCCATCGCATATGGCACAAAAATGGTTGGCGGCGTGACGCCCGGCAAAGGCGGCTCCAGCCACCTCAACCTGCCGGTGTTCAACTCGGTTCACGAAGCGAAAGCTGTGACCGAAGCCAATGCTTCCGTGATCTATGTGCCGCCGCCCTTTGCCGCGGATTCCATCCTTGAGGCGATCGACGCCGAAATGGAATTGATCATCTGCATCACCGAGGGCATTCCGGTGCTCGACATGATGAAGGTGAAACGCGCCCTGATCGACAGCAAATCACGCCTCATCGGCCCGAACTGCCCCGGCGTGATCACGCCTGATGCGTGCAAAATCGGCATTATGCCCGGTCACATCCACCGTCGCGGTTCTGTTGGTGTGGTGTCCCGTTCCGGCACGCTGACCTACGAAGCTGTGAAACAGACCACCGACCTCGGTTTGGGTCAGTCCACGGCCGTGGGCATCGGCGGCGACCCGATCAAGGGCACCGAGCATATCGACGTCTTGGACATGTTCCTCGATGATCCGGAAACCACCTCCATCATCATGATCGGTGAAATCGGCGGCTCCGCAGAAGAAGAAGCGGCTGAATTCCTGGCCGAGCAAAAGAAAAAAGGCCGTTGGAAACCGACCGCTGGTTTCATCGCGGGCCGCACAGCCCCTCCGGGCCGTCGCATGGGTCACGCTGGAGCCATCGTGGCAGGCGGCAAAGGCGATGCAGAGTCCAAGATCGAAGCGATGAAATCCGCTGGTATCGTGGTCGCTGACAGCCCCGCCACCCTTGGCGAAGCTGTGATGGAAGCGATCAACAAAGGCTAAGCCAACGGCGCTCAGCTCTTAAAAACAGCCTGCGCCCGGTGGTCTCATCGGACGCAGGCTTTGCCGCAAAAACGGCCCAAACGTCAAAGCGACCCAATTTCAGACGCCCTCAGAAGGTCAGTAACATGAACGACCAGAGCCCCAACGACATCCTTCACGCCTCTTCCTTTATGCAGGGGCATAACGCGGAGTACCTTGAACAGGTCTATGCGAAATACACCCAAGATCCCTCCTCTGTGGACGCCTCCTGGGCTGAGTTTTTCAACTCTCTGGGCGATGCCGCATCGGATGTTACCGCCGAGGCCGCAGGGCCGTCTTGGGCGCGCGCCGATTGGCCGCCTGTGCCGCATGACGACCTGACCCAGGCGTTGGACGGGCAATGGGCCGAACCGGTTGCTGCCGCGAAAAAGATCAAAGAGAAAGCCGTCGAAAAAGGCGTTGAGATCTCTGAGGATCAAATCAAACGCGCTGTGCTCGACTCGATCCGCGCGATCATGATCATTCGTGCCTTCCGCATCCGGGGCCATTTGGCCGCCGATCTCGATCCGCTGAAAATGCGTGAAGAGACCCAGCACCCGGAGCTTGACCCGCGCTCTTACGGCTTCACCGAAGCCGACATGGATCGCCCGATTTTCATCGACAATGTTTTGGGGCTGCAACATGCCTCGATGCGTCAGATCATGGACATCGTCAAACGCACCTATTGCGGCACTTTCGCGCTGCAATACATGCATATTTCCGATCCTGAACAGGCCGGTTGGCTGAAAGAGCGGATCGAAGGCTACGGCAAGGAAATCCAGTTCACCCGCGAAGGCCGCAAAGCCATTCTCAACAAGCTGGTTGAGGCTGAGGGCTTTGAAAAATTCCTTCATGTCAAATACATGGGCACCAAACGCTTTGGTCTTGATGGCGGAGAAAGCCTGATCCCGGCGATGGAGCAAATCATCAAACGCGGCGGCAGTCTTGGCGTCAAAGAGGTTGTCATCGGCATGCCGCACCGCGGCCGTTTGTCGGTTTTGGCCAATGTGATGTCCAAACCCTACCGTGCGATTTTCAACGAATTCCAAGGTGGTTCGTTCAAGCCTGAGGACGTGGACGGCTCGGGCGATGTGAAATATCACCTCGGCGCCTCCTCGGATCGCGAATTTGACGGCAACAAGGTCCACCTGTCGCTGACCGCGAACCCCTCGCACCTTGAGGCGGTGAACCCGGTGGTTCTGGGCAAGGCCCGCGCCAAGACCGATCAGAACAAAGACCCGGAGCGCACCTCGGTGATCCCGATCCTGCTGCACGGCGATGCGGCCTTTGCGGGCCAAGGTGTTGTGGCGGAATGTTTTGGCCTCTCCGGTCTGCGCGGTCACCGCACCGGCGGCACGATCCATATCGTGGTGAACAACCAGATCGGCTTCACCACCGCGCCGCATTTCTCGCGCTCTTCGCCTTACCCGACCGACAACGCGCTGGTCGTTGAGGCCCCGATTTTCCACGTCAACGGCGATGACCCGGAGGCCGTGGTGCACGCCGCGAAAGTCGCCACGGAGTTCCGTCAGAAGTTCCACAAAGACGTGGTTCTCGACATCTTTTGTTATCGCCGCTTTGGTCACAACGAAGGCGACGAGCCGATGTTCACCAACCCGCAGATGTACACCAGCATCAAGCGGCACAAAACCACGCTGCAACTCTACACCGAGCGTCTCGTGGCCGATGGTCTCATCCCCGAGGGCGAGATCGAGGACATGAAAGCGGCGTTCCAGGCGCAGCTCAATGACGAGTTCGAAGCGGGCAAGACCTTTAAACCGAACAAGGCCGATTGGCTTGACGGGCGGTGGTCGCATATCAACCGTGAGGGCGAAGAATATCAGCGCGGTCAAACCGCGATTTCGCAAGACACGATGGCCCAAATCGGCCGGTCGCTGACCTCGCATCCCGACGATTTCAACATCCATAAAACCGTGGCCCGTCAACTTGAAGCCAAGGCACAGATGTTTGAAACCGGCAAAGGGTTTGATTGGGCCACCGGCGAAGCGATTGCCTTTGGCTCGCTCTTGACCGAGGGGTATCCGGTGCGTTTGGCGGGACAGGACAGTACGCGCGGCACCTTCTCTCAGCGCCATTCGGCTCTGATTGATCAAAAATCCGAGGATCGCTACTACCCTCTGAACCACATCCGCGAAGGTCAGGCCCATTACGAGGTCATCGACTCGATGCTCTCCGAATATGCGGTTTTGGGTTTTGAATACGGCTACTCTCTGGCCGAACCGAATGCTCTGACGCTTTGGGAAGCGCAGTTTGGTGACTTCGCCAATGGCGCGCAGATCATGTTCGACCAATTCATCTCCTCGGGTGAAAGTAAATGGTTGCGCATGTCCGGTCTCGTGATGCTTTTGCCGCATGGCTATGAGGGCCAAGGCCCGGAACACTCTTCCGCCCGCCTTGAACGCTTCTTGCAAATGTGTGGTCAGGACAACTGGATCGTGGCCAACTGCACGACCCCTGCGAACTACTTCCACATTCTGCGCCGCCAGTTGCATCGCTCGTATCGCAAGCCGCTGGTGCTGATGACGCCGAAATCCTTGCTGCGTCACAAATTGGCGACCTCTGTGGCCGCTGATTTCATCGAAGGCTCCTCCTTCCACCGCGTCCTTTGGGATGATGCCGATGCCACCTACGGCACCGAGAAATCGGAACTGAAACTGAAAGCCGACAAAGACATCAAACGCGTCGTGATCTGTTCGGGCAAGGTCTACTATGACCTGCTTGAAGCCCGCGATGCGGCCGGCAAAGACGACACCTACATCCTGCGCCTTGAACAATTCTACCCGTTCCCGGCGCTTTCGATGGTCAAGGAACTTGAGCGCTTTAAAGAGGCTGAAGTCGTCTGGTGTCAGGAAGAACCGAAAAACCAAGGCGGCTGGTCCTTTGTTGAGCCCAATATCGAATGGGTCCTCACCCGGATCAATGCCACACACACGCGTCCGGTCTATGCTGGTCGTGCCGCCTCCGCGTCGCCAGCCACTGGTCTCGCATCCCAACACAAAGCACAACAAACGGCGCTCGTGAATGATGCGCTCAACATCGAAGGATAATCACATGTCCGTTGAAATCCGCGTCCCCACCCTTGGCGAAAGCGTCACTGAGGCCACTGTCGCAACTTGGTTCAAACAGCCGGGCGACACTGTTGCCGTTGACGAAATGCTCTGCGAATTGGAAACCGACAAGGTGACCGTCGAAGTCCCCTCCCCTGCGGCGGGCACGTTGGGCGACATCATTGCCAAAGAGGGCGACACCGTGGGTGTGGATGCGCTCTTGGCCACGCTGAATGCAGGCGACAGCGCCGCTGCTGCCCCCGCACCGAAAGCCGAAGCCGCTCCCGCAGCTGCTCCGGCCTCGTCTGGGTCTTCTGTCGATGTCATGGTCCCGACCCTTGGCGAATCCGTCACCGAGGCGACCGTGGCCACATGGTTCAAAGCCGTAGGCGACACGGTGGCTCAGGATGAAATGCTCTGCGAGTTGGAGACCGACAAGGTCTCCGTCGAAGTGCCGTCCCCTGCCGCCGGTGTGTTGACCGAAATCGTCGCCGCCGAAGGCACCACCGTGGATGCCTCCGCCAAACTCGCCGTGATTTCCTCGGGTGCGGGCGCCTCTGCGGCTGCTCCGGC
Organism: Roseobacter sp. TSBP12; assembly: GCF_009129705.1. NCBI lineage: Bacteria > Pseudomonadati > Pseudomonadota > Alphaproteobacteria > Rhodobacterales > Roseobacteraceae > Roseobacter > Roseobacter sp. TSBP12. The sequence goes on along the minus strand of NZ_PYIB01000054.1, from coordinate 30,310 downwards.
TGCCGCTGCCGCTCCGGCTGCTGCGTCCACAGGTAAAGACGTTGAAAACGCGCCTTCCGCCACCAAAATGATGGCCGAAAACGGTGTGGATGCGTCTTCTGTGACTGGCACTGGCAAAGATGGCCGCATCATGAAAGACGATGTGCTCAAAGCCATGGCCGCTCCGAAAGCCGCACCGGCTCCCGCTGCCGCGCCGCGCGCACCGTCTGCGCCCTCGGATGCCGCCCGCGAAGAGCGCGTGAAAATGACGAAACTGCGTCAAACCATCGCCCGCCGCCTCAAAGAGTCGCAAAACACGGCCGCGATGCTCACCACCTATAACGAGGTCGACATGACCGAGGTGATGGCGCTGCGCAATCAGTACAAAGACGAGTTTGAGAAAAAGCACGGCGTGCGTTTGGGCTTTATGTCCTTCTTCACCAAAGCCTGTGTCCATGCGCTCAAAGAAGTGCCGGAAGTGAACGCCGAGATTGACGGCACTGATGTGGTTTACAAAAACTACGTCAACATGGGCGTCGCGGCGGGCACCCCGCAGGGCCTCGTGGTTCCGGTCATTCGCGATGCGGATGCGATGTCTTTTGCCGAAATCGAAAAAGCGATCTCCGAGAAAGGCCGTCGTGCCCGTGATGGCAAACTCTCCATGGCCGAAATGCAGGGCGGCACCTTCACCATCTCCAACGGTGGTGTCTACGGGTCCTTGATGTCCTCGCCGATCCTCAACCCGCCACAGTCCGGCATCCTCGGCATGCACAAAATCCAAGACCGCCCGATGGCGATCAATGGCCAAGTTGTGATCCGCCCGATGATGTATCTGGCCCTGTCCTATGACCACCGCATCGTCGACGGCAAAGGCGCCGTGACCTTCCTCGTGCGCGTCAAAGAAGCGCTCGAAGACCCGCGTCGGTTGTTGATGGATCTGTGATTTGATCACTGCGGGGGCGGGACAATTTCCGGCCCCGCCCTATCTCTCCGGTCAATAAAGCCGGAAAGGACAAAAAATGACCCCAGAACTCGCCGCCCTCGCCGCAACTGCCTTTCTCCATTTCGCAATTGTGCAATGGTCCCAGCGCGCGCTTGAGAAAGACATCGGGCGGGAAGGCAATGTGGGCACGCGTGAGGGCATGGACGATAGCCTCTCGGACGCCACCAAACGTCTGCGCCGTGCTTTGGCCAATCACACCGAAAACATCGGCCTGTTCATCATTGCCGTGGTACTCGTGGAATTCACTGACAGCACCTCACTCTTCACCGGCATCTGCGCTTGGCTCTTTGTCGCAGCCCGCACGCTTTATGTGCCTGCCTATCGGTTTGCTTGGGTGCCATGGCGTTCGGTCCTCTACCTCTTGGGGCTGCTGTCCACCTTCGCCATGATCATCGCAAGCTTCTTTTGATGACCCCAACCCTCATCCCCCTCGCCCTCGCAGGCCTCTTGCACATCGCGCAATTCGTGGTGGCCTCTTACATGGCGAACAAAGATGTCGGGCCGGGCTACACCACCTCCCCGCGCGACCGTGCACCGTCGCGCGAGATGCGCACCGTCACGGCGCGGATGCTGCGCGCCTATGACAATCACATTCAGATGTTCCCGTTTTTCGCCGCCGCTGTGCTCCTGATCCATGTCACGGGTCAGTCGAGCGGCGTGACCGTGGCGGCGGCGTGGGTCTATCTCTTTGCCCGCGCGTTCTACATTCCCGCCTATGCCCTCGGATGGGCGCCGTGGCGGTCCTATATCTGGATGGTGGCGATGCTCTCCATCGCCGTCCTTTTCATTGCCGCTCTGATCTGAGCGGCCCCGCATAGAGTTCAAGACCAAGGAGAAGACCATGGCTTCCTACGACGTAATCATCATCGGTGCTGGCCCCGGCGGCTATGTGTCCGCGATCCGCTGCGCCCAACTGGGCCTCAAGACCGCCGTGGTCGAAGGCCGCGACACCTTGGGCGGGACCTGCCTCAATGTCGGCTGTATCCCCTCGAAAGCGCTGTTGAACGCCACCCACCATCTGCATGAGGCGGAGCATAATTTCGCCAAGATGGGCCTGAAAGGCAAATCCCCGTCCGTCGATTGGGATCAGATGAAATCTTACAAAGATGATGTGGTCGGTCAGAACACCGGCGGCATCGAATTCCTGTTCAAAAAGAACAAGATTGATTGGATCAAAGGCTGGGCCACCGTCCCGGCGGTCGGCAAAGTCAAAGTCGGCGACGAGGTGCATGAGGCGAAAAACATCGTGATCGCCACGGGCTCGGTGCCGACCTCGCTTCCGGGCGTTGAGGTCAACAATGATGGCGGCGTCGTGGTCGACAGCACCGGCGCGCTTGAGTTGCCGAAAGTGCCGAAAAAACTCGCCGTCATCGGCGCGGGTGTCATCGGCTTGGAACTCGGCTCGGTCTATGCCCGCCTTGGCTCCGAAGTGACCGTGGTCGAATACATGGATTTCATCACCCCCGGCATGGACGCAGACGTCCAGCGCACCTTCAAAAAGCTGCTTGAGAAACAAGGCCTGAACTTCATCCTTGGCGCGGCTGTGCAGGGTGTGGATGCCTCGAAAACCAAAGCCAAGCTCACCTATAAACTCAAAAAAGACGACTCTGAGCACACGCTTGACGCCGATGTCGTTTTGGTGGCCACAGGCCGCAAACCTTTCACTGACGGTCTTGGGTTGGCGGAACTCGGTGTCGAATTCACCCCGCGCGGTCAGGTCAAAACCGACGCCCATTGGGCCACCAATGTCAAAGGCATCTACGCCATCGGTGACGCCATCGTCGGCCCGATGTTGGCGCATAAAGCCGAGGACGAAGGCATGGCCGTGGCAGAGGTGCTTGCGGGCAAACATGGCCACGTCAACTACGGCGTGATCCCCGGCGTGATCTACACCTCACCCGAGGTCGCCACCGTCGGCCAGACCGAAGCGCAGCTGAAAGAAGAAGGCCGCAAGGTCAAAATCGGCAAGTTCTCTTTCATGGGCAACGCCCGCGCCAAGGCCGTGTTCCAGGGCGATGGCTTCGTCAAACTCATCGCGGATGCAGAGACCGACCGTTTGCTTGGTGCCGCGATCATCGGCCCGGCAGCGGGCGACATGATCCACGAGATCTGTGTGGCGATGGAATACGGCGGTTCGGCCCAAGACATCGCGCTGACCTGCCACGCCCACCCGACCTATTCGGAAGCTGTGCGTGAGGCGGCATTGGCCTGTGGCGACGGTCCGATCCACGCCTAAGCGGTTCTAAGATCAAAGAAAAGGCGCCTTAAACCGGCGCCTTTTTTCATGCCTTATCTTCGCCCGTGGCGGCGATATTGGCCATCCGTGCGGCATGTTCGCGGCGCAACACTTTGCGCAGTTCGGCGGAGTTCCAACGCTTCTGGTCCATCTCCGTCTCCGGCACGAACTGCGGCACGGGGGCGGATTTACCATCGTCATCCACCGCCACCATGGTGAAATAGCAGGAGTTGGTGTGGCGCACGGTTTGGGTGCGGATGTCTTCGGCCTCGACCCGGATGCCGACCTCCATAGAGGTGCGACCGACGTAATTCACCGTCGCCCGAAAATGCACCAATTCGCCCACGGCAATCGGTTCCTTGAACGTGACCTGATCGACGGACAAGGTCACCGCATATTTGCCCGAATAGCGCGAGGCGCAAGAGAAGGCGACGCGATCAAGATGGTTGAGCAAAGCACCGCCATGCACCTTGCCGGAAAAATTCGCCATATCCGGCGTCATCAGTTCGGTCATCTCTAAATAACGTGCCATGGCGATCCCTTCAAAACCCTACCCTCCAAAAGACGCTGCAGAGCAGAAAAGGTCAAGCATTGAACTCTAGGCAAAACCCCGCCTCAGACCGCCAACATCCGTAACCCTTGAGTCACATCGGAGCGCACCGCAAGCCGCAATCCCGGCTCATCCCCCGCCCGCAAAGCGGCCACAATCAGCCGGTGGTTTTGCGGCACCTCCGTGCGATTGAGACGGGCATAAAGCGCGCGCATCGTCGGGCCAAGTTGCAGCCAAACCGTCTCCGTCAGCGCCAACATCGCCGGAGCTTGCGCCCGCAAATACAGCGTGCGATGAAATTCAAGATTGGTGCGGATATAGCCGACATCATCGTGTTTCGCGACCATTTCCGCGATCGAGCCATTGATGGTTTGCAGCCGTTCGATCAGGGCCATATGCGCCCGCGGCAAGGCCCGAGAAGCCAGTTCCGGTTCGATCAGAGCCCGGATCGAGGCCAATTCTTCGATCCGCTCATTGCTCAGCTCCGGCGTACTCAAACGACCGGAGGAGCTGAGGTTCAGCCCGCCATCGGCCACCAACCGCCGCACCGCTTCGCGCGCGGGCGTCATCGACACGTCAAACATTTTGCCAATCCCACGCAGGGTCAGCGCCTCGCCGGGGCGAAATTCGCCATGCATGATGCGCGTGCGCAAAGTGCGGTACACCCGATCATGGGCGGCACCGAGCGTATCAGAGGGGCGTGGGATGGGTGTGATCATGGGGGCAATGTGATCACAAAACATCGCAAGGTCAATCCGTCTCGAACCGCCAGGCATGTAATCCTTCGCCTTCTGAACGCAGCCAGGCCCGATGTTGCGCATGATTGGGGCAAACCCTGGCGACATGCGCCCAAAACCGGTCCGAATGATTCATCTCCAACCGATGTGCCACCTCATGCGCCGCAACATAGTCCAGTACCTCAGCCGGAGCCATCACCAGCCGCCATGAATACATCAGATTGCCCGCGCTGGTACATGACCCCCAACGCGAGCGGGTGTCGCGCAGGGAGATCCGCCCGTAGGTGGTCCCAAGCGCCTCAGCATAGTGATCGGAGGCGGCCCTGAGGCGCAGTTGCGCTTGGAGTTTGAGAAAGGCCTGCACCCGGGCCGCCGCGCGATCCTCCGCACCCGGCACATGCAATTGTCCCTCGATCAGACGCGCCGCCCGCCCCTGTCCGGGAACGATCTCGACCCGTTGCCCCAAGAAAGGAATCGCCTGACCAAAACCCACGGTCTGGTCGGGCGTGCGGGCCTCAAGATGCTTTCTGATCCAAAGTTCTTTTTCCCTCAAAAACGCCATGGCTTCGCGTTCAGGCACCCGCTTTGGCATCGACAAGGTCACACGTCCATCGAGCCGCGACACGCGCAGCGAGAGCCTGCGTGCCTGCCCAGAGCGGCGCAGGGTGATCTGCACAGGCGGCTGGCCCAACAAAATGGTCTCGCTCACGACGTCTCTTTTCTCCGTTAGGGCTAAAGAGTCCGTGCTCTTTACCACCCGTCTGTCCCAGTGTTTACTTTAGATGAGGGCGAAAGGCTTTGACACCCCCGCCGTGATATGGCATGGCGCGTCAATCTCCGCACCTGGACCAGTTATGACGAAAGGGATTATCATGCCCAATGAGGAATGGGGCGTAAAGCGCGTATGCCCAACCACCGGCAAACGGTTCTACGACCTGAACAAAACTCCGATCGTGTCGCCCTACACCGGCGAAACCGTCACGTTTGACATGAACAACAAGTCGCGCGTGGCCATTGCCGAAAAAACAGCCCCGATCGACGACGATGCCGATGATGAAGATCTGCTGATTGATGATGATGCAGATGTCGATATCGAAGACGATCTGCTCGTGGACGACGATGACGACAATGTCTCGCTCGACGAGATCGCTGACGTGGCCGCAGACGACGACGATTGAAGGCTGAAAGCGGCCTCGTAAAAAAGTTCACGGGGCCGGATTTTTTCGCTTGCAACCCCAAGCGAGACACCCTAGGAAGCGCGAGCGGGCGGAAATTGCCCCTCGCACCCCGCCAGACACAGCGGTAAAATCGGTCAAATGGGGCCTTAGCTCAGCTGGGAGAGCGCCTGCATGGCATGCAGGAGGTCAGCGGTTCGATCCCGCTAGGCTCCACCAAATTCCTATTGAAAAGTGACGGATAGTTCTGCCTTTCGTGTCAGGGGATTTGCCTCTGTCGCGAAGACGGGTGCTGTTTTCCCTACGAAAATCTAAGCGGCTTCGATCCGCGCCTTTCGGCGTGTTGATCGCTTTGCAGCCCTTCCCCAGTCAAACGCGCGATCCGCCATGAGTGATCCTTTTTCATTGAAAGCTGGCTCCGGGGTACGGGCCCTCTGGTCAGGCAGCTACAGATTCTGGCGGCCGCACTCTTTTCTGAAAAATGAGACGGCCATCAGGCGTTCGGGGGTGCTGAGGGAAGGAGAAACGCTAGGTGAGACATCCATCAGTGAATTCCTGACAAAAACACTCTTGAACTTGGTTTCGCATGCCATTAATCGATTTCCGACTGAACTACTCAAGAATTAGGAGGCTGTTGATGCGACTCAAGTTGATCCTGGCGTTGGGAAATGCTGCGCTGGCGTTTTCCAGCCTGGCCTCACAGGCTGAAACGGACTACCCTCTGACGATCGAAAACTGCGGTCAGACCGTCACCTTCGAACAGGCCCCGCAAAATGCCGTGGCCCTGGGGCAGAACAGCGCAGAAATCATGCTGCTTCTGGGCTTGTCAGACCAGATGGCCGCAACCGCCTTCTGGCCCAATGCCGTGCTGCCAGAAGTGGCGCAAGCCAATAGCGGGATCGACCTACTTACCGTCGAATTTCCATCGCTGGAATCCGTGCTTTCGAAGCAACCCGACTTCGTGGCGGCAATGCTCACGACGCTGCTCGGCCCTGACAGCAAGGTCGCCAAGCGATCGGATTTCGAGGACCTTGGAATCCCGACATATCTTTCGCCAAGTGCCTGTTCAACCACGCTCGATGCAAACGATGCCTATGGCTCGCGCGACGCGCTCTGGAGCATGGACCTGCTCTATAAAGAGATCAAGGATTTGTCCCAAATCTTCGGTGTACCCGAACGCGGACAAGCGTTGATCGAGGATTTCAAAGCGCGCGAGGCCGCCCTGCGCACACAATTCTCCGAGAACGAGGACCTGACCTTCCTATTCTGGTTCTCCAGCCCATCACCCGCCGATGATGCCTATCTTGGCGGAGGCAACGGCCCATCGGGTTACATCGCAGATGTTCTTGGCGGCTCCAACGCCATCACAACCGAAGCAGACTGGCCAGCCGTTGGTTGGGAGGGCATTATGGCCGCCGATCCCACGGTTTTTGTCGTGGCACAGGTCGACCGCAACCGCTGGGATCTGGACACCGCAGACAACAAGATCGACTTCCTGAAATCCGATCCAACCGTGAGCCAGATGGAGGCGGTGCGCAACGGACGGATCGTAGTCATGAGCGGCGCCGCCATGAACCCGAGTATTCGCACGCTCTACGGCGCCGAGCAAGTGGCCGAGCAACTCAAGGCGCTCGATCTTCCATGATGGCGTCTGAAGCGCCAGAGGGCGGAGCTGGCCGCCTTGCCCTCTTTCTGTGCCTGTCATTGATTGTTCTGGCCTTCACCGTCGCCACTGCGACAGCGATTGGTGACTACAACATCAGTCTGAAGACGGTGTTCCTGTCGGTCACCAACGAGCTGGGCTTGACCGGCGCCGACATCGCACCGATTGAGCAGAGCGTCGTCTGGAACCTGCGCCTGAGCCGCGCGCTGGTGGCCGCACTGGCCGGAGCCGGGCTGGCGATATGCGGCGCGATCCTACAGGCATTGTTGCGCAACGCTTTGGCCGAGCCTTTCGTGCTGGGCGTTTCGGCAGGGGCGTCGACCGGGGCGGTCTGCGTGATCGTGTTGGGCATCGGCGCGGGCGGACTGTCGCTGTCGCTGGGAGCCTTTGCCGGCGCCTTCGCCGCCTTCGCGCTGGTGGCGCTTTTGTCCAACGGGGCGACGAGCGGCCCGAACCACACGATCCTCGCCGGTGTGGCAGCGTCGCAACTGTTCAACGCGCTGACCTCCTACATCGTTACGACGTCCGGTAATGCCCAACAGGCACGGGACGTGATGTTCTGGCTTCTCGGCAGCTTCGGCGGCGTGCGCTGGCCGGATGTCCAGCTTCTTCTGGTGGTGGTGATCGTCAGCCTGGGCGTCTGCATCTGGATGGGCCGGGCGCTTGACGCATTTACCTTCGGTGACGAAGACGCCGCGGCGCTTGGCGTGCCGGTGGCCCGCATCCGGCTGGTGTTGTTCGGGGTGACCGCCCTTCTGACCGCGACCATTGTCAGCATGGTGGGTGCTATCGGCTTTGTCGGGTTGGTCGTGCCCCATGCGGCACGATATGTGATTGGGCCGTTGCATCTACGGTTGCTACCGGCCTGCGCGGTCGTGGGGGCGGTCTTTATGGTGATCGCCGACATCGCCTCGCGGGTCATCGCCACACAGCAAACAGTGCCAATTGGGGTCGTCACGGCACTGGTCGGCGTGCCGTTCTTTGCGATCATTCTCTACCGCGCGAGGCCTCAGACATGAGTGTCGTTGCGAAAAACCTGAAATGGGGCGTAAAGCGCAAGACCATCGTGTCTGACGTATCACTGACAGTTGCCCCGGGTGAAACGCTTGGCCTGATTGGCCCCAACGGATCGGGAAAATCGTCTTTGTTGCGGTTGCTGGCAGGTTTGAGACACCCATTGTCCGGGCGGGTCGAAATCAACGGTCAGGACATTGCGCAGGTGCCCCGCAAAGCGCTGTCGCGGCAGATTGCCTTTGTCCAGCAAAGCGCGGCGACCGACACCAATGTCACGGTGCGCGATGTTGTGAGGCTGGGTCGAACACCACACCGTTCGGCCCTTGCGGGCTGGTCCGAGACAGACGAGACCGCGGTGGCCCACGCACTTGAGCGTGTGGACATGACGTCCCGCAGGACGCAATCTTGGCAAACCCTGTCGGGAGGGGAACGTCAGCGTGTGCATATCGCGCGGGCGCTGGCGCAGACTCCACAGGTGATGTTCCTTGACGAACCGACCAATCATCTCGACATTCACCACCAGATCGAGATTCTGCGCATGGTGCGCGATCTCGATCTGACCAGCGTTATCGCGCTACACGACCTCAACCTTGCCGCCATGTTTTGCGACCGGATCGTGGTACTGGAGGCCGGGGCTCTTCGCGCCTGCGGCACGCCCGACGCTGTGCTGACACAGGCAATCCTGCGCGATGTCTTCCGGGTCACGGCGCATGTAAGCGGATCGCCCGATGCCGACCGGCCACATATCCGGTTCAGTTCGCAATGAGGTAGGCCACACCCAACGGTTTTGCCGGTACGGCAACTGGCTCCGGGGGCTGGCACCCTCTGGTCGACAACCACCGAGGCTTTCACAAGGCCAATCCACAGGCGAGAAAACATCTATCGAGAAAACATCTATGCGGCCTTTCCCATCCACCCGGACTATCACAACACTCCCAAAGCTGGCGTGCTTCGGGTTTTGATTTGAGGAGCCTCTTCGCCCGCACACCTAGCGCGCAGGTGTGACCAAATCCGCTGCGATCAATCGCACACTGGCCTCAAAGCCGGACGCCGAGCCCACCCGCGGCGAGATCAAGACAAGCGGACTGCCGATCCGTTCGGCAATTGCCGCCACAATGGCAAGGCCAAGCCCGCTGCCATCGGTTTGGGCGCTGGCGCGTTCAAAACGGGCGGTCAGGCGGGCCAGCGTTTCGGGCGGTACCACGGGGCCTTCGTTGGACACGCTCAGTTGACCATCGGCTGTCAATGTCACCAAGATAGGCGCGCTTTGTGACCCGTGCCGCAGCGCGTTTTCAACCAGATTGCGGCACAGGGTACCCAAAGCGTCCGGGTCCAGATCAGACATCACCGGGCTTTCTGGCAGGGTCAAAACAATGCGATCCGGGGCGGTGGTGCGCGCAATATCCTCAACGACCAACTGCGCCACCACGCGCAAATCCGAGGCCTGATCCAACCGCAACCGCCCCCCTTCGGCGCGCGCCAATTGCATCAGTCGCTCGGACAGGCGGGTGAGGCGTTTCAGCGTCGCTTCGATTTCGCCAGCGCGGGCGCGAGCCGCAGGGTCAGCCGTCTCCGTTTGCAATCGCTGCGCCTGCGCGATGGCTCCGGCCAGAGGCGTGCGCAACTCATGCGCGGCATTGGCGGCAAAACTGCGCTCGGCCTCAAACGCACCGTTCAAACGATGCAACAGATCATTGAGCGTGGCGGCGATCGGCGCGACTTCGGCAGGCATATGATCCACCGGAATCGGCGACAAATCCCGCGCATTGCGCGTCTCAAGCCGCGCGCGGAAATGGCGTAGAGACGCAAAACTCGCCCGCACCGCCAAAGCAATCGCCAAAAGTGCCACCGGGATCACCACCAAAAGCGGCAAGCCGAGCCCCATCTGAATTTCGCGCGCAACCTGTGTGCGGTGGTCCAAAGGCTCGGCGATGGTGATGCGAATGCTGCCTTGCAACACATCATCATTATAGAGCCGATGCGTGGCGGTTTGACGAAACCCCGGCCCATCATAGGTGGGAAATATCGCCGGATCGGCGGCGTGCGATTGCAACAGGATGCGGCCTTCGCTGTCGCGCACGACATAGGTGAAAAACTCGCTGTGCTCGCGGACCTCACCGATCCTTTGCGTCGCACCGATGTCATCGCGCCCGACAATATCGACGGCGGCCAGTGGCAAAATTCGTTGGGCGGTTTCTTGCAATGCGCTGTCAAACACCTCATCCATTTCCTGGCGCAAAATCACCGCCGTCACAGAGGCCGTCGCAATCCACAACAGTGTCAACAACACGCCGAGCGACAGCCCCAATCGGGCCTGAAGACTGCGCGGCATTCTCATGGTTTGCCCAAACGGTAGCCCATGCCACGCTCCGTCTCGATCACCCCCGCGCCCAGCTTCTTGCGAAGGCGACTGACATGAACTTCGATGGTGTTGCTTTCGACCTCCGAGGAGAAGGCATAGAGTTTTTCTTCGAGTTGAGGTTTCGACAAAAGCTGGCCGGGACGCGCCAAAAACGCCTCCAGCAAGGCCCATTCGCGGGCGGTTAAAGCCACCTGTTTGCCATCGCGATGCACGCTGTGCGCCGCGAGATCAATGTCGAGCGCGCCGTGGCTGATGATCGGATTTGGGTTGCCGGAATAGCGCCGCGCGACCGATCCGATCCGGGCAGAGAGTTCCGCCAAATCGAACGGTTTGACCAGATAATCATCGGCCCCTGCATTCAGCCCCTCGATCCGGTCTGAAATCTGATCCAAGGCGGTCAAGATGATCACCGGGGTCACATCCCCTCGCGCGCGCAGGGTTTTGAGAAATCCGATCCCGCGCCCATCGGGCAGCATCAAATCCAACAGGATCAGATCAAACGCCGCGCCATGGATCGCATCCATAGCTGCATCAAGACGGTTGGCCCAATCCACCGAATGGCCATCCGCCGCGATCTGGTCGCGCACGGCGGCGCCCAAAACAGTGTCATCCTCAATCAACAGGAGTCGCATGGCTTTCCCTTTTATCTCTTGATGATCTTCTATCACCTTTCTGGCTGACGCAAAGCTGACGCAGAGATGTGTCGCGCGTCAGGTTCCCGTCAGCTTGGAGATGCAATGTCATCCCAAGACGGCCGCAAAACGGAGTTTGGCCCATGAAGACACCATTGACAATTCTGAGCTTTCTCATGGCTTTGCCCGCCGGGATGGCCTTGGCCGAGGACGATTGTTTTGTACCGATGGCCAATTGGCAGCCGCGCGAAGCGGTGGCCCAACTGGCGCAAGAAAACGGCTGGACGGTGCGCCGGATCAAAATCGACGATGGCTGTTATGAGATCATCGGCAGCGATGTTGAGGGCCGTCCGATTGAAGTGACGGTACACCCCGAGACGCTTCAAGTGCTTGATTTCGAATATGAAGACGAAGGGGATGACGACGATCATCACCGCGTTAACCCCAGCGAGCGCCATGACGATTGAATGCCTGCGCTTTGTTTTCCCACATCTTGTTTCCCGCATCTTGTTTCCCATGCCGTGTGTCCCCTCGGCCCCCCTGGCCCCGTCCTAACCGGCGGGGCCTTTTTTCGACCCGACTTTGGCACCTGACAGCAAGCTGAAGCAAAAATCTTTTCCGCGTCAGGAGACGCTCAGGTTGGCGCTTCAATGTGTCACAAAATGAACAAAGGACCTGTATCGATGAAAAAGACTGTACCCCTTCTTGTCGCTTCCACCGCCCTCTGCGCCACGCTCGGCTTGCCGGCATGGAGCGGCCCCTCTGCGCCCCTTTTTGGCATACCGCTCAACGCCGTGTCCGCAGGCACCGACACCTCAAACACACCCTCTCTCATGTTTGTCAGTGATGATGACAATGAGCGGCACGGTTGGTTGCGTTGGCTTGGGGATGATGACGACGACGATGATGACGAGTGCGAAGACGATGACGATGACGATGACGATGATCGTCGCAAAAGCAAATACGGCGAGGATGACGATGACGACTGCGGCGGGACCACCAACTCGCCTGCACCCGCAGGCACCGTTGCCCCTCCGCAAAACGGACTCTTCAACACCGACACGCCCCCTCAGGTTCAAGTGAATTAAATGTTGCCGCGCTGCGGCGGGATTGCCCGCCCAGCGCGTATAAATTGTGATAAAAAGGAATGTCCAAGATGAAATCTCTTCTCGCTACATTGGCGCTCACCACGGCGCTGACCCTGCCCGGCCTCGCTATGGCGCGTCCCGTGACCCTCACAACACAGCTCAAAAACTATGGCGGCGATGGGGCCTATCTGGCGGTTTACGTCACCGATCCGCAAGGGGCCTATGCCGGCAGCCTTTGGATGGCAGGTCGAAAGTCGAAATATTACAAACACCTGACCGATTGGTATCGTTTTACCGGCGGCGACACGGCGCAGATCAACGGGATTACCGGCGCAAGTGTCGGCGCAGGGCGGTCCTTGAAAATCTCGCTGGATCTGGCGGATGCTCTGTTTGACGCAGGCTACACGCTTCATATCGACGCCGCCGTCGAAGATCGCCGCGACAGCCCGAATGAGATTTCTGTGCCTTTGACCTCCGAGGGGGCCGGAACCGCCGTGACGGGCCGCAGCTACATCGCCAATTTCACCTACGACATGTAAAAGGGACAAAGCCATGATCCGCAAACTCCACCGTTGGCCGGGTCTTTTGGCTCTGGCTCTTGTCACCCTCTTGGCGCTCAGTGGCGCGGCTTTGTCGATCTTTCCAAGCCTCGAATATCTGGCCGCGCCGCAAACGGTCAGCGAGCAAAGCGTGGCGGATCTCGCCACGCGCATTCAAAGCGCCCTCCCCGGCGTCGAGCAAATCAAACGCGCACCTTCGGGCCGGATCACCGCTTATTGGTTCGAAGACGGCACCCCCGGCGCGGGCATCATTGATCCGCGCACCGGCCAAGCGATCGCCTCCGCCGATCCAAACCCTGTGCTGCGCTGGTTGACCAATCTGCACCGCTCGTTGTTTTTGGGCGATGGCGGACGGATTGCCATGGCGGTTGGGGCTTTGGCGATGCTGGTCCTTTCAATCTCTGGCACGCTTTTGGTGGTGCGGCGCGTTGGCGGCTGGCGGCGCTGGTTTGCGCCTCTGCGCGGGCCATGGGCGGGGCGCATTCACGTTGAACTGGCCCGCGTGGCGGTTCTGGGCCTTGCGCTCTCGTCGGTGACCGCCCTGTGGATGACCTCCTCAACCTTTGATCTTTTGCCGGATGGCGAAGCGATCCCGGCCTTCCCCACTGAAACCAGCGGCGAAACGGGCGCGGCCTTTGCCGCGATGGAGCGCCTTGCGAGCACCCCAGTGTCTGAGTTGCGCGAATTGAGCTTTCCCTACCCCGATGATGCCAGTGACGTGTTCTCCCTGACGACCGATCAGGGCACGGGGTTTATCGACCAAGGCACCGGCAAGATGCTGGCTTGGGCCGATCTGAGTCCCATGCAAAGCCTGTCTGAGACCATCTATATGCTGCACACGGGTCAAGGGGCCGCACTGTTGGGCCTGGTGCTTGGCATGATGGCGCTGGCCATTCCGGCGATGGGGTTTACCGGCGTTTTGATCTGGCTCTCGGGTCGCCGTGGGCGGCCGCGTTTGCATCACAATGCCCCAGCCAGTCGCGCCGAAACGATCCTCTTGGTCGGTAGCGAAGGCGGTAGCACTTGGGGCTTTGCCGCGACGCTGCACAAAGCCTTGACCGAGGTCGGGCAAACCGTCCATGCCACCGCGCTCTCCGCCTTTGATCCAAGCCGCTATGGCAACGCCAAACGCATCCTCATTTTGGCCGCCACCTATGGCGATGGCGACGCGCCGAGCACCGCCAAGGGCTTTCTCGATCAACTCGCCAAATCTGAGGTCCTGCTAAATGTTCCGCTGGCGGTGCTTGGCCTGGGCGATCGCAGCTTTCCGGCCTATTGCGCCTATGCGCAAGCGGTCTCACAGGCGGCACGGGCCAAGGGCTGGTCCGAACTTTTGGCCTTTCACACCGTCGATCGGCAATCGGCACAAGAATTCGCCCGCTGGGGCCGTGCGCTTGGCACGGCGATGGGAATCCCGCTTGAACTGGCCCACCATCCGGTCCAACCCGCAACACAGGTTCTGACCCTGATAGATCGCCGCGATTATGGTGCCGAGGTTCAGGCCCCGACGGCAATCCTGCGCTTCGCCTTGCCCAAAACCTCGCTCATGCAACGGTTGATGCGGCGCGGCTTTGGGCGGTTCCAAGCGGGTGATTTGATCGGTATCCTGCCCGAAGGCTCCGCTGTGCCCCGGCTGTACTCGCTGGCCTCTGGCACCCATGACGGCTTTGTCGAAATCGTGGTTAAAAAACATCCCGGCGGGCTGTGTTCCGGCCAACTGATTGAGTTGAAAGTGGGCGAGACGGTCACTGGCTTCTTGCGCCGCAACACGGTGTTTCACCCGGACAAAGGCCGCGCGCCGTTGATCTTGATTGGGGCGGGCACGGGCATCGGGCCGCTGGCCGGGATCATCCGTGGCAACACCCGCAAACGCCCGGTGCATCTGTTCTTTGGCATGCGCCACCCGGACAGTGACTTCCTGTATGGGTCGGATATGCGGGATTGGAAAAACGCCGGGCAGATGACACATCTCACCACCGCCGTATCACGCACCGCACGACCGCAATATGTCCAAGATGCTCTCCGCTCCGAACAAAGCGACGTGATCCGATTGATCCGCGACGGTGCCCGTGTGATGGTCTGTGGCGGACGTGACATGGCGCAAGGCGTGTCCGAGGCCTTGACGGATATATTGGCTCCTGTGGGACTCACCCCGTTCATGCTCAAGTCAGAGGGACGCTATGTCGAAGATGTCTACTGATCTCACCCGCCACGCGCTCAACGGCCCGACCATGGGCACACGCTGGTCGGCGCAGTTTCACACCGCCCCGGACGTGGACCCATCTGTGATCCAAATCGCACTTCAGGCGGCTGTTGCCGAGGTCGACGCGCAGATGTCGACATGGTCCGCCGACAGCGATTTGATGCGCCTCAACGCAGCGCCCGTGGGCGAGTGGTGCGATGTGCCTGCCATGCTGATGGCCGTGATCAGCCTTGGGCTTGAGATCGGGCGTGCCTCAAAGGGCGCGTTCGATATTGGCATGGGGGATGCGGTGACGGCATGGGGTTTCGGCCCCGCCGAGGCCGCACCCGACCGGATCAAGGCCGCGATGAACACCAATCGCGTGCCCGCCTCTGAGGCGCTTGATCTGGATGTCGCGGCAGGACGCCTGCGCAAAACCGCACCCGTCGCTTTGGACCTCAACGGCATTGCCAAAGGCTATGGCGTGGACCGATTGGCCGAGACCCTGCGCGGCGTTGGCATCATGAATGCGCTCGTCGGCATCGACGGCGAAATGCGCGCGATGGGCCTGCGCCCCGACGCTGCGCCTTGGTCCATCGCGGTCGAGGCCCCGGACGCAGAAAGCCGCAGCGCGCATTCGGTGTTGGCCTTGCAAGACGCGGCTGTGGCCACCTCTGGCGATTACCGCCATTGGGTCGAAGTCCAAGGCCGCCATCTGTCGCACACCATGGACCCGCACCGGGGCGCGCCCCTGATGAACTCTCCCGCCTCCGTCACCGTTGTGGCCCAAACCTGTGCCGAAGCCGATGCTTGGGCCACCGCACTGATGGTGCTCGGCACCGAACAGGGCGCTGCCCTTGCCCGCGCGCGGGGCTTGGAGGCGCTGTTCTTGCTCCGCACGGGCCAAACCGAGTATCGCAGCCTTGGCGTCGGTCGTTTATTTACCGATGAGGACGCGGCGGCACACGCCCCAAGGAGAGCCGTATAATGGACTTTGCGCGGATCGACCGGATGAAAACCGGACTGTTGGGGCTGGCGATCGCCGGGCTTGTGATCGGGCTTGGCCTGTTTCTCGCGGGGATCGAAGACCTCGCACACCTTGTCTGGACGCTCGGTGTTCTCCCAGTGTTGATCGCGCTTTTGGTCGAAATTCTGCGCAGTCTGCGCGCTGGAGAGGTCGGGCTTGATATTGTCGCCGCCCTGTCGATGTCGGCGGCGCTTGGCTTTGGAGAAACCATGGCGGCAGCCGTAGTTGCCGTGATGTATTCCGGTGGCACCTTCCTTGAAAGCATGGCCGAGGGCCGCGCCCGCCGTGAAATGCATGATCTGTTGTCTCGCGTGCCGCGCACAGCCACCCGACATCGAAATGGCGGGCTGGAAGACGTGCCCCTGGACGACATCCAGCCCGGTGACCTTTTGCTGATCCGCCAAGGCGATGTGGTGCCCGTTGATGGCGTGATTGCCTCCGAGACCGCCTTTGTCGATACCTCTGCGCTCACCGGCGAGTCGCTTCCGGTGCGTTTGACGCAGGGCGCTGAGACGATGAGCGGGTCGACCAATGCGGGCGCGCCGTTTGATCTGACCGCAACCCACCCGGCCAAAAACAGCACCTATGCCGGGATCGTGCGTCTGGTCGAAGAGGCCCAGCGCTCAAAGGCGCCGATGGCGCGGTTGGCGGATCGTTGGTCTTTGGGGTTTTTGATCGTCACCGTGGTGATCGCCGGGGCCGCTTGGGGACTGACCGGCGATCCGATCCGGGCGGTGGCGGTTTTGGTCGTGGCGACCCCCTGCCCGCTGATCCTTGCCGTGCCCGTTGCCCTGACCGCAGGCCTGTCGCGTGCGGCGCATTTTGGCGTGTTGATCAAAGGCGCTGCTCCGCTTGAAACCATGGCGCGCAGTCGCACGTTGATCTTGGACAAAACCGGCACGCTCACCGATGGGCGGCCACAAATTATCCGCATCGACACTCAAAACACGCACAGCGACACCGACATCTTGCGCTTCGCCGCAGCCCTTGATCAGGCGTCAAAACACCCGGTCGCTCAGGCGATTGTCGCCGCCGCGAAAGCCAGGGGGCTGTCCCTGCCCCTGCCCACCAATGTGGTTGAAATCCCCGGCGAAGGCGTCAGCGGCAGGGTCGATGGCCATGCGGTCGTCGTGGGCGGCACGGATTTGATCGCCCAGCACGTGACAGGACCTGCCCCGCGCCCCATGCGGTCTGCGGGGTCGGTGCTTGTGGCTTTGGCGGTAGACGGACAGATGGCCGGGCATCTCGTCATGGCCGATCCGCTGCGCGCGGGCACACAGGCCATGTTGGCCGGGCTGCGCGCACAAGGGATCCTGCGGATCGTACTGGCCACCGGCGACCGTGCAGACGTGGCCGAACGGGTGACCGAGGGGCTGGGCCTTGATGCGCTTCGGGCCGGGTTGTCGCCCGATCAAAAGGTGCTTTTGGTTCTGACCGAGCGCAAAAATGGCCCGGTGATGATGGTCGGCGATGGGGTGAATGATGCGCCCGCCCTGGCCGCCGCCGATGTCGGCGTCGCCATGGGCGCGCGTGGGGCCGCCGCCTCGGCTGAGGCCGCCGATGTGGTCTTGCTGGTGGACCGGATCGACCGGCTTGGACCGGGGATCGAGATTGCCCGCTCCGCCCGTCGCATTGCTGTTGAAAGCGTGGTGGCCGGCATCGGACTGTCGGTTTTGGGCATGATCGCGGCGGCGTTTGGATACCTCACGCCGGTGCAAGGCGCGCTGTTGCAAGAGGTGATCGACGTGGCCGTCATCCTCAACGCGCTACGGGCCTTACGCATCACGCCCACGGGCCTCCTTGCCGCCGAATAACCCTTGAAAAGGATAGATAACATGAGCCGCCTTTCCCATTCAGAAACCCATATGGTGCATCGCATCGGCTGGCTACGCGCCGCTGTGCTGGGCGCGAATGACGGGCTTGTCTCCACCGCCAGCCTTGTGGTTGGCGTCGCCGCAGCGGGCTCGGGGAGGCCTGAGATTTTGATCGCCGGTCTGGCCGGACTGGTCGCAGGCGCAATGTCGATGGCGGCGGGGGAATATGTGTCCGTGAGTTCGCAAACCGATGCGGAACAGGCCGATTTGGCCCGCGAGACCAAGGAATTGTTGGAGACGCCCGAGACCGAATTGGAGGAGCTGACCGGCATCTATGTGGCGCGCGGCCTTGATGAACCTTTGGCGCGTCAAGTGGCGGTGCAGCTAACGCAAAAGGATGCGCTTGGCGCTCATGCCCGTGACGAACTTGGCATCTCCGAAACAGTGACCGCCCATCCGATCCAAGCCGCGCTTGTCTCGGCGGTGACCTTTGCCGTGGGGGCGGTTGTGCCGCTGATCGTGGCGCTGATGGCCCCCACAAGCCAAATCTCTCTGACCGTCGCACTCACCACCTTGGTCGCGCTTTCTGTGCTGGGCGGGCTTGGGGCCTCTGCCGGCGGGGCGGGCATTTTGAAAGGCGCGCTACGCGTGACGTTTTGGGGCGCTTTGGCCATGGCGGCCACAGCGGGGGTTGGGATGATCTTTGGCGTAAGCGCCGGGTAGGTTGGCGTTGCGATTGTCCCGCAGACACGGCACAGTCACGCTATGAGTTCAGATCAAAACCATACCACAGCGATCAGGATGCGCCTGCGGTTGCATTTCGGGGACAGGTTGATGCTTGGCCCCGGCAAGGCCGATTTGCTTGCCGGCATTCGTGACACCGGGTCGATTTCCGCCGCTGGGCGCGCCATGTCGATGAGCTACAAACGGGCTTGGTCGCTGGTCGAAGAGATGAATGCGGCCTTTGGGACGCCGCTGGTGATCTCGTCGCGGGGCGGAGCGCAGGGTGGCGGCGCACATCTGACGGAGGCGGGAGAAGCCGTTTTATCTCATTATCGGACGCTTGAGCAGCGTGCGCTTGCGGCCGGGTCTGAGCAGATCGAAGCGATTGCGGCACTGCTAGACGATATGTCCGAAGGAAAATAACGCTTGCCAGACCAAGGATCGACTGCGATATGTTTTCACAAACATATTGAATGGAGTTGCTTGTGTCCCTGCCCTTTGCCCGCCTCACCGCCACCCTCCTCCTCACCTGCGCGCCCCTCACCGTCCATTCCGAAGAGGTGATCGTCTTTGCCGCTGCCAGCATGACCAATGCGATGGCCGAAATCGAACAGGCGTTTGAAACTGACACCGGGCATGACCTCATCGTCTCGCTTGCGGGCTCTTCCGCCCTCGCGCGACAAATCCAACAGGGCGCGCCTGCGGATGTGTTCATCTCCGCCAATCCCGACTGGATGGATGTTTTGGAAAACGACGGGCTGCTTGCGCAGGACTCCCGCTTTGATCTCCTGAACAATACCCTCGTGCTGATCGCCCATGGCCAAGACGCCACCCCGATGGAGATTTCTGATCTGCCAGAGGCGCTTGGCAAGGATCGGCTGGCGATGGCGCTGGTCGATGCGGTTCCGGCGGGAATTTATGGCAAGTCTGCCCTTGAGGCGCTGGGATTATGGGATCAACTCTCCCCTTTGGTGGCCCAAGCCGACAATGTCCGCGCCGCGCTCTCGCTTGTGGCGCTGGGAGAAACCCCGTTTGGGATCGTCTATGCCACAGATGCGGTTGCCGAAGATGACGTGCGCGTGGTGGCAACCTTTCCGGCAGACACCCACCCGCCGATTGTCTACCCCGCCGCCGCAATTGCCGAGCATAATGATGAGGCGACACAGGCGTTTCTGGATTACCTGCTTAGCGGCGCCGCCCGCGCAGCGTTCGAACGTCAGGGCTTTGTCGTAGTGCCGCAGTAACCCGCGCCACCCCCTATCGCTCCCTACGCCACGTCCCAGCGTCACCTCATCGCTTGACAAGCCGAGCCGCCTGCAACCTACCTGTGACACGGGAGGCGGCGGGCGCGGTCTGTCCCAAAACGGACCGGCGGAAGGGAAACACATGGCGTTCACACTCAAACAACTGCGGTATTTCATCGCTGTGGCGGAGGTCGGCACCGTGTCCGGTGCGGCACAGGCCTTGGCGATCTCGCAATCGGCGGTGACCGAGGCCATTCGCGAGTTGGAAACCGACCTTGGCGTGTCCCTGTTTGACCGCCATCCGCGCGGTCTCGACATCACCCACAAAGGCCATCAATTCCTGCGCCATGCGACCGGCATTTTGGCTGGCGTCTCGGATGCCCGCCTTGCCCTGACGCAAGAGGCCGAAACCCTGTCCGGCACCTTGCATGTCGGCGTGACCTCTCTGGTCGCGGGCTATGTGTTGTCCGATATTCTAGCCCGGTTTCGCCGCGCCAATCCCAAGGTCGAAGTGACCGCGGTCGAGGACAGCGGCGATTATCTTGAGCATCTTTTGATCGGCGGCGAGTTGGATGTTGCGGTGATGGTGACCACCAATCTGCGTGACCGGATGGCACTTCAGACCGAGATCATCGACACCTCGCCCTATCAGCTTTGGCTACCCAACGGCCATGAGTTGAGCACCCGGCCCTCGGTGTCGATCGAGGATCTGACCGATGAGCCGATGATCATGCTGCGGATTGATGAGATCGAAGAGGCCACGCGCAAGTTGCTCTCGGCCTTTGGTGCCCGCCCGCGTGTCGCGTTTCGCACCCGCTCTGTCGAGGCGGTGCGCTCTTTGGTGGCCACGGGTGCGGGAATCGCGCTTTTGCCTGAGATGGTGTATCGCCGCTGGTCGCTTGAAGGCGACCGGATTGTGTCCCGCGATGTGTCGGGAAGTCTGCCCGTTGTGCAGGTTGGAACCGTCTGGCGCAAAGGCTCGCCACTATCCCGTCCGACGCGTGAATTTGTTTTGGCAGCACAAACCCATAAAAATACGAAGTAATTCACCGGTATCAATTTTTCCGATACCCAAAACCTGAGAATTGAATTTGTGAAATCGGACCCGCTCTCCCACCCTGTCGCCCAAGGGGGCTTTGACTCCCGCAGCAACAGGGAAACCGAAGATGAAAAAGATTTTCAAAGGGTGTGCCTCCGGTCTTGCACTTACCGCCGCCACCGCAGTGCCGCTTTCCGCCGCCGATATGATGACCGAACTTGGTGCGGGCGAAGGCACCGTCTCCATCGTCGCATGGCCGGGCTATATCGAGCGCGGTGAAACCGATGCGGCCTTTGATTGGGTGACCAAATTCGAAGCAGCCACAAGCTGTAAGGTCGAAATCAAAACCGCCAACACCTCGGACGAAATGGTCGCGCTGATGAACGAAGGCGGCTTTGATTTGGTGACCGCATCGGGCGATGCCTCGCTGCGTCTGATCGCGGGCGGCCGGGTCCAGCCGATCAATATTGACCTGATCCCAAGCTGGTCACGCGTCGACGACCGTCTGAAAGATGCGCCGTGGCACACGGTCAAAGGCACCCATTACGGCACGCCGTTCATGTGGGGCCCGAACGTGTTGATGTACAACACCGAGGTTTTCCCGGAGGCTCCAACCAGCTGGAATGTGGTGTTCGAAGAAATGACCCTGCCCGATGGCGAAAGCAACACTGGCCGGGTGCAGGCCTATGATGGCCCGATCTATATCGCCGATGCGGCGATGTATTTGATGGCGCATCAGCCGGAGCTTGGCATCGAAAGCCCCTATGAGTTGAACGAGGATCAATACGCCGCGGCGCTGAACGTATTGCGCACCCAGCGTACATTGGTCTCGCGCTATTGGCATGATGCATTCATCCAGATCGACGATTTCAAAAACGAAGGCATGGTGGCGTCCTCCTCTTGGCCGTTCATGGTCAACCTGCTGAAAGCCGACGGTGTGCCCGTTGCCTCCACCATCCCGTCTGAGGGCGCGAGCGGTTGGGCCGACACCTTGATGTTGCATGCCGACTCCGAGCACCCGAATTGCGCCTATCAGTTCATGGAGCATTCGCTGAACTCCAACCTGCAATCGGATTTGTCCGTCTGGTTTGGTGCCGTGCCGTCTGTGCCGGAGGCCTGTACCGATGGCTCTGGCATGCAGACCGCCGAAGGCTGTTCCGAGAACGGGTTGGACGATTTTGACCGGATCAAATTCTGGCAAACCCCGGTCTCAAGCTGCGAAAGCCAAGGCACCTGTGTGCCGTATTACCGCTGGGTCTCCGACTACATCGGTGTGATTGGCGGCCGCTGATCTTCCCCCCACGGACCGGCCTTTTCGGGCCGGCCCGACCTTCTCCCTGAAAGCCCGCTCCCCCTGAAAGACTGACAATGACTGATGCAGTGACCTTCCGAGGCGTATCGCGCCATTTCGGAACCGTGAAAGCCGTAGATGAGGTCGATCTGGCCATTCGCGATGGTGAATTTTTTGCCATGCTTGGCCCATCCGGCTCCGGCAAAACCACCTGTCTGCGCCTGATTGCCGGGTTCGAACAACCAACCGCCGGGCGGATCGAGATTTTTGGCGAGCGCGCCGAGGGTGTGCCGCCCTATTTGCGCAATGTGAACACGGTGTTTCAAAACTACGCCCTGTTCCCACATATGAATGTGCTCGACAACGTGGCCTTTGGCCTGCGCGTCAAAGGCGTGGGGCGCGCCGAACGGCATCGTGCCGCCGAAGAGTCGCTTGAGCTGGTTGAACTCGCGGGCTACGGCGCGCGCCGGGCGGGCGAATTGTCGGGCGGTCAACGTCAACGCGTGGCCTTGGCACGGGCGTTGATCAACAAACCTCGGGTTGTGCTGTTGGACGAACCGCTGGGTGCGCTTGATCTCAAGCTGCGCGAACAGATGCAAGAAGAGCTGCGCAAGCTGCAACGCGCACTGGGTCTGACCTTTGTGTTCGTGACCCATGATCAGGACGAAGCCCTGTCAATGGCAGACCGCGTGGCGGTGTTTGCGGGCGGCAAAATCCAACAGATCGGCAGTTCCGAAGATATTTATCGCCGTCCCGCATCAAGGTTTGTCGCGGATTTCGTTGGCTCGTCCAATGTGGTGCCCGCCGATCTGGCTGGGGTTGGCATTTCGGACCAATGGGCCTCTTTGCGCCCCGAAGACATCATCTTGGATGCCAATGGACGCGAAGCTACGGTGACAGGCACGTTTTTCCACGGGCGGGTGACCAAACTATCGCTCGACATCAAAGGTCAAAGCCTGACCGCCCTCATCCCGGCGCATCAAACCACCCCCGAAATTGGCGAGACCACCCGCGTGTCGTGGGACCCCGCCCGCGCGCATCTTATGGAGCGTGAGGCATGAGCGGGTTCGATACCACGCAATCGGCGATTTTCACGCCCAGAAGCGGGCCCCTCTCGCGCATGGTCGATTGGGTGATCCGTCACCCGCGCATGTTCGTGTTCCTGATGGTGCTGCCGATCACGCTTTGGCTTGGCATCGTCTATATCGGCGCATTGATCGCACTCCTGATCCAAAGTTTTTTCTCCATCGACGAGTTCTCTGGCATCGTCGTGCGGGAATTCACGTTCAAGACCTACGGCGAATTGCTGCGCCCCTATAACCTCGACATCATCCTGCGCACGATCTCCATGGCCACCGCAGTCACCATCGCCGCCGCCGTACTGGCCTTTCCCATCGCCTATTTCGCGGCCCGCTATGCCAAGGGCAAGTGGAAAGCGCTGTTTTACATCGGGGTGATGTTGCCGCTGTGGTCGAGCTATCTGGTCAAGGTCTACGCCTGGAAACTGGTGCTGGCGAAAGAGGGCATTCTGACGTGGCTCTTTGCCAAGCTGCATCTGACATGGCTGTTGGATGGCCTGCTCAGCCTGCCCGTCATCGGCGGCAATTCACTTTCTGTCAGCTACACCGGCACCTTTCTCGTGTTCCTCTATATTTGGCTGCCCTACATGATCATTCCGGTTCAGGCGTCGCTTGAACGCGTGCCGGGGGCCTTGTTGGAAGCAGCCTCTGATCTCGGCGCCACACCGCGCCAAAGTTTCCGCATGGTGCTGTTTCCGCTGGCTCTGCCGGGGATCATTGCCGGGTCGATCTTTACCTTTTCGCTGACCTTGGGCGATTACATCGTGCCGCAAATTGTCGGCAACTCGCGGCTCTTTATTGGTCAAGCCGTCTACACCCAACAAGGCACCGCCGGGAATATCCCGCTGGCCGCCGCGTTCACCGTCGTTCCGATCGTCATCATGGGGATTTACCTCTGGGGCGCACGCAAAATGGGGGCTTTCGATGCACTCTAATTCCCGCGCCCCGCTGGGTCTGAAATTTGCGGCCATCGGCGGGCTGATCTTTTTACTCGCCCCGATTGCGCTGATCTTTGTCTATGCCTTCACCACCGAGGAAAAGAGCTTTCAATGGCCGCCCCCCGGCCTGACCACGAAATGGATCGGCGTCACCTTAGGACGGGCGGATGTCTGGGAGGCTTTGGCTTTGTCGCTGAAAGTTGCGGCGATCTCGACCACTCTGGCCTTGATCATGGGCACGCTCACCGCCGCCGCCGTGGCCCGCTCGCGCTTTTTTGGCCGTGAAACCATCTCGCTTTTGGTGATCCTGCCCATCGCTTTGCCGGGCATCATCACCGGGATTTCGCTGCGCTCGGCCTTCTCGCTTTTGGACATTCCGTTTTCGACATGGACCATCGTTTTGGGTCACGCCACCTTTTGTATCGTGATCGTCTACAACAATGCGGTGGCGCGGTTTCGCCGGACCTCTGGCGCGCTGGTCGATGCGGCGATGGATTTGGGCGCGGATGGGGTTCAGACCTTCCTGCTCGTCATCCTGCCCAATATCGCCACCGCCCTGCTTGCGGGCGGAATGTTGGCCTTTGCACTCAGTTTCGATGAGGTGATCGTCACCACATTCACCGCAGGCAACCAAACCACCCTGCCGATCTGGATGCTCGAAGAACTTGTCCGCCCCCGTCAACGCCCGGTGACCAACGTGGTTGCCATGGCGGTGGTGATCGTCACCGTGCTGCCGATTTTGGCCGCCTATTACCTCACACGCGACGGCGAACACACCGCCGGGTCCGATAAATAACGAAAACAGGGAGACTCTCATGGACACCCAAATGCTGATCGGCGCCACGCTCGTCCGCGGCACCGAAACCGAAGAAAGCATCTTTAATCCACGCACAGGTGAGATCATCACCACCCTGCCCGAAGCCTCTTTGACCCAAGTTGAGGCGGCGGTGACGGCGGCGGAGAAAGCCTTTGCACTATGGTCGCGCACAACGCCCGCCGCGCGCTCGGGATATTTGTTGAAACTCGCGGATCGGATTGAGGCGCAGGCCGAAACCCTCGCCGGACTCGAAGCGCTCAACTGCGGCAAACCGGGGCCTTTGGCGCTCAACGACGAATTGCCCGCCATTGTCGATTGCTTCCGCTTTTTCGCCGGTGCCGTGCGCTGCATGACCGGGCCGATTGCAGGCGAATATCTTGAAGGTCACACCTCAATGATCCGCCGCGATCCCATCGGCATTGTCGCCTCCATCGCGCCGTGGAACTATCCGTTGATGATGATGGCGTGGAAAATCGCTCCGGCGATCGCGGCGGGCAACACGGTGGTGTTCAAACCCTCCGAACAAACGCCGCTGACCGCGCTGGCCATGGCCAAAATCTTTGCCGATGTCCTGCCCGAAGGCGTGGTGAACATCATCCTGGGGCGTGGTGAAACCGTCGCTCCGCCCTGATCAACCACCCGAAAGTGGCGATGATTTCGCTCACTGGCGATATCGCCACCGGGCGCAAAATCTTGGATGCAGCCAATAAAACGATCAAACGCACCCATCTCGAACTCGGCGGCAAAGCCCCGGTCATCGTGATGGAGGACGCCGATATTGACGCCACGGTCGAGGGTCTGCGCGCCTTTGGGTTCTACAACTCGGGTCAGGATTGCACCGCCGCCTGCCGCATCTATGCGCAGGCCTCGGTCTATGATGATTTCGTCGGCAAACTCACCGATGCCGTCTCGCAGATCGAATATGCCAACCCGGATGACAGCCTCAATGAAATGGGCCCGCTCATCTCATTGCGCCAACGGGATCGGGTCGCCAGTTTCGTGGCCCGTGCGCGCGAGGCCAATCACATCGAGGTCACCACAGGCGGCGACATCCCCGATGGCGATGGCTTCTTTTACAAACCGACCGTCGTCGCGGGCGCGTTGCAAACGGACGAGATTGTCCGGCGCGAAGTGTTCGGACCTGTCGTCTCCGTCACCCGCTTTGCGGATGCGGAGGAGGCGATCACTTGGGCCAATGACAGCGACTACGGTCTGGCGTCCTCAGTTTGGACCAAAAACGTGTCCACAGGCATGCAGATCGCGTCGCGTCTGCAATATGGCTGCACTTGGGTGAACACCCATTTCATGCTGACCAACGAAATGCCCCATGGCGGGATGAAACAATCCGGCTATGGCAAGGATATGTCGTCCTATGCGCTCGAAGATTACTCCGTCGTGCGCCATGTGATGGTCGCGCACTGATCCCCGCGCGATTGCGTCTCAAGACCTATAAAGCCGACCGCACAGGCTGCGGTCGGCATTTGTTGACGTGCGGATGCTCAAAGCCAAGACATCGGGCAGACCCACCACATCGTCGGCTTATCGTCTTAAAACAGCCCTGCCTGACATTTAATCGACCCACGGAGCAATCGCCTTGGCGAGCCAGTCGGGCGGGGCCTGTTTTTCCAGCGTGTCCATAGAGGTGAACACACAGGTATAGCTGCCCTCAAAACAGATCGCATCGTTTTGCCTGCCAACCACGGAAAAGACAATCGAGGTGCGGCCAAGCCGGGTCGGTGCAACGTGACAGATCAGCTTGTCACGCGGCGTTGCCGGTTTGCGGAAATCCACAGTCACATTCACAAAGGGCGTCGCCAGCTTGTGGTCCGTACAAAATTCGAACCACCCGCGCCCGACCACCTGTTTGTAGAATTCGTCAATCGCCTCGACGCCATAGTTGAGCAGACGCCCGGTGTAGACGATGCCGACAATATCGCAGTCGCCAAAAGCGATGCGTTGTGCGACGGCGATGGGCTCTGCTTTGGTCATCTCAAAAGGCCTTTCGAAGGGATCGTTCAAACGCGGGGCCGGAGTTTGACCCCCGACCCCGCGCGTTTACAGCCGCTCAATGGCAAGCGCGATGCCCTGCCCGCCACCAATGCACATCGTCGCCAGACCATAGCGGCCGCCAATGCGCTCAAGCTCGTACATCAGTTTCAGTGTGATGATCGCGCCCGTGGCCCCAATCGGGTGACCAAGAGCGATGGCACCGCCATTCGGGTTCACCCGCGCGGGATCAAATCCCAACGCCGTGCTGACCGCGATCGCCTGAGAGGCAAAGGCCTCGTTTGATTCAATCACATCAAAGTCCCCCGCCGCGAGGCCGGTTTTCTGCATCACATTGCGCACAGCCGGGATCGGACCGACGCCCATCACCTCGGGGCGCACGCCAGCGTGGCCATAGCCAACGATGCGGAATGTCGGGGTCAGACCCGCCGCTTCGGCGGCATCACGACGCGCCAGAACAATCGCCCCGGCCCCATCATTAAGCCCCGAGGCATTGCCCGCCGTCACTGTGCCGTCTTTTTGGAACGCGGTGCGCAGACCGGCCAACGCCTCGATGGAGCTTGGTTTGGGGTGCTCATCGGTGTCAAACACGGTGACGCCCTTGCGGGTCTTGATCTCGACCGGGATGATTTGGCTTGCAAACCGGCCCTCGGCAATCGCCTGAGCGGCGCGGTTTTGACTTTCCAAGGCAAAGGCATCCTGCGCCTCGCGGGTGATGCCGTGTTCCGCCGCAACATTTTCGGCGGTCACGCCCATATGTCCGGTGCCAAACGGGCAAGTCAGCGCGCCGAGCATCATGTCGGTCGCCCCCGTGTCGCCCATTTTTTGCCCCCAACGGATCGCGGGAACGATATAGGGCGCGCGGCTCATACATTCCGCGCCACCGGCAAGACCAAACTCGGCATCGCCAAGCATCAGGGATTGCGTCACGGACACGATGGCCTGAATGCCAGACCCGCAAAGCCGGTTCACGTTCATCGCCGGGGTCTCAACCGCCATCCCCGCCTCGATCGCGGCGGCGCGGCTGAGGTACATGTCCCGCGGTTCGGTGTTCAACACATGGCCAAAGGCCACGGTGCCGATCTGATCCGGCGTGGTGCCAGAGCGTTCCAAAGCGGCCTTGGTCACATGCGCCGCAAGCGAAATCGGCGGCATCCCGGCCAATGCGCCACCAAAGGTGCCAATCGCGGTCCGGGCCCCGCCCAGAATTACAATATCAGTCATCTCTCAATCCTTATGTGAAAGGCCCCGCATCATCGCTGCGGCGGGGCCAAAATCCAATCAGCTTGCCTGTGCCAACATGTCAGGCTCAAGCCCGATCACGCTGTACGATCCATTGCGCATGGTGGTCAGGCGCGCCTGTGCCATCGGGAAAATATGATGGATGAAACATTCGGCCAGGGATATGCGATACCGCCAGAACGCAGCGTCACCATCCCCGACTGCAAGATGACGCGACGCCGCCGCCGCACTGTCGATCAAACACCACGCCGAGAGGCTCATGCCGAACACATCCATCACGCTTTGCGCGGCGGCGAGCGGCAAGGCCGCATCCGTGACCTGAGCGGCCAGCAGCCATTCACAGGATTTTTCGATCAAATCAGCGGCCTCATGGGCACTGCGACGCATGAGATTGACGTCAAGCGCACCTTCCCCCTCATCGGCGAGCGCATTCGCACTGGCGCGGATGTCGGATACGATTTCGCTTACCGCAAGCCCTTGGTCTCGCAAAATTTTACGCCCAACGAGGTCCATCGCCTGGATACCGGTCGTGCCCTCGTAGATCGTGGTGATTTTAGCATCGCGGTAAAACTGCGCCACGCCGGTTTCCTCGACATAGCCCATACCACCATGCACCTGCACCGCCTGAGAGGCCACGCTTACGGCCATTTCAGTCGACCATGCTTTGACCACCGGGATGAGCAAATCCACCCGGCGTTGATGACGGGCACGAATGTCCGCATCAGGGGCGCGTTCAGCCATGTCGATGGACAAGGCGGCGCGCAGGGCCAGGATACGTGCACCTTCGGTTTGCGCTTTCATCACGCCCAGCATCCGTTTGACATCGGGGTGCTGGATGATCGGCGCAGGCGAGGTGCCATTTGTGACAGCGCCCTGTTTGCGCTCAGAGGCGTAATACGCGGCGGTTTGAAACGCGTGTTCAGCGACGCCAATGCCCTGAAGCCCGACGTTCAGCCGCGCGTTGTTCATCATTGCGAACATGTATTGCAAACCACGGTTCGGCTCACCGACCAAATAGCCGATTGCGCCCTCATTGTCGCCATAGGCCATGGTGCAGGTCGGGCTGGCGTGAATCCCCAGTTTGTGCTCGATCGACACACAACGCAGATCATTGGCGACACCCGGCTGACCCTCGGCATCCGGCAAGAATTTCGGCACCACGAACAGGGAAATCCCTTTGGTGCCTTCGGGCGCATCGGGCAAACGCGCCAAGACGAGATGGACAATGTTGTCGACCATATCGTGTTCGCCATAGGTGATGAAAATCTTCTGGCCACTGATCAGATAATGATCGTCCTTGGGCACCGCTTTGGACCGCACCTGCGACAAGTCCGACCCGGCCTGTGGTTCGGTCAGGTTCATAGTACCAGCCCATTCGCCCGAAACCATCTTTTCAAGATAGACCGCCTGAAGCGCTGGATCGGCATAGGCGGCCAGTGCTTCGATAGCACCTTGGGTCAGCAAGGGGCAGAGCTGAAACGAGATATTCGCCCCATTGAACAGTTCCTGGATGCAGGTGTTGACCAACACCGGAAGCCCCATACCGCCGAACTCGGGCTCTGCGGCGGGGCTGTTCCAACCCGCCTCGACCAGACTGGTGTAGGCCTCTTTCCAGCCGCGTGGCATGGTGACTTTGCCATCCTTGAACCCAAGACCGTCGACATCGCCCTGATGGTTCAAAGGCGCCAGAACATCATTTGCGAATTTTCCGGCCTCAAGCAAAATGGCCTCGATGGTTTCAGGCGTGAAATCCTCAAATCCGTCCAGAGCAGAAAGCCCGGACAGGTTGCATAAATCTTCAAGGATAAAGTTAATTTCGCGCAAGGGGGCGTGATAGGTCATGGCTCAATCCTTTTAGAGCTTTGATGTCAATTCGGGCACAGCATCGAACAAATCGGCGACGAGGCC
>NZ_PYIB01000053.1:0-52301 GCF_009129705.1 Roseobacter sp. TSBP12 | reverse complement strand
ACCTACTGATTACAAATCAGTAGTGTCCCTAGTAAAGTCAAAGACTTGAATAAGATAAAGTTGCGAAAAACGCAAAAACGCGTTGACAGCACACCAAATAAGGTAGTAAAAAGTAAGCGCTGCACACTAGGTTGAGGATTTTTTCTCCCGTTGTGCCTTTTCTCTATTGACGCACAATAACTTGTACAGCATCCTCCATTTGTCATTTGGGTTTATAAGTTGCGCCGCCTCGGTCTGCAAACCAAGACGGCGCCTTAGAAGCTCAATCCGCCACCTGTCTGAAAGGCTGCGGTGGAAGTTCTCTGATAATCCGATCTGAATCAGTTCGGTGGAATTTGTCAAGCGGCCTTTCGCATTTTGCTAATCGGAGGGCTGAAACTTGCCCAATTTCAAAGTAAACAACCACGCACAGGCAAATGGTGATCATGAAGTTCATCAAGAAGGCTGTCGCTGGTTGGCTCTGACTTCATCGACAACAGACCTTGGCCACCACACAACTTGCTCAGGGGCCGTTGCTAAGGCAAAGACCATTTACAGACAGTCAAATGGTTGTGCTACCTGCGCGCCCGCGTGCCACACGCAATAAGGAGTGGAAACAATGGCTACAAACCCTCCCTCTGGCGACGGACATCGCAATGGTGCCGTTAAAGGACGCTCACAAACCAAAACCCCATCGGGGCATTACGTAAAGCGCGATACGAAAACGGGACAGTTCATGGACGTGAAAACATCCAGCAAGACACCGTTTAAGGGCGTCCGCAAAGAGAAATAATTAAGGCCGCCTTCGGGCGGCCTTTTTACAAACGATCGCCAAAATTAAACCCATCACCCAAGCTCCACGGAGTGGGTACGCGCATTTTGTTCCAAAATACACTGCCACCCACCGCCTCTTAAAATGAACGACCTTAGTCGTCCATTTTAAGAGCATTAATAAACGCTTCCTGTGGAATCTCCACTTTCCCGAACTGGCGCATCTTCTTCTTACCCGCCTTCTGCTTCTCCAGAAGTTTCTTCTTCCGGGTCGCATCGCCGCCGTAACATTTCGCGGTCACGTCTTTGCGCATCGCGGAGAGGGTTTCACGGGCGATGACTTTGCCGCCGATGGCCGCTTGGATCGGGATTTTGAACATGTGGCGCGGGATCAGGTCTTTGAGTTTTTCACACATCGCGCGGCCACGGGCATCGGCGCGGTCGCGGTGGACCATTGTGGACAGCGCATCCACCGGTTCGTCGTTCACAAGGATCGACATTTTGACAAGGTTATCCTCGCGGTAGCCCATCATTTGATAGTCGAAGGACGCATAGCCTTTGGTGATGGATTTCAGGCGATCGTAGAAATCAAACACCACCTCGTTGAGCGGCAGGTCATAGACGACCATGGCGCGCGAGCCCGCATAGGTCAGGTCCATCTGGATGCCCCGGCGGTCTTGGCAGAGTTTCAACACATCACCCAGATACTCGTCCGGCACCATGATCGTCGCCTTGATGCGCGGCTCTTCGATGTGATCGAGGAAGGTCAGATCGGGCATGTCGGCGGGGTTGTGCAGCTCTTGGATCGAGCCATCGCGCATGTGGAGTTTGTAGATCACCGAAGGCGCGGTGGTGATCAGGTTGATGTCATATTCGCGCTCAAGCCGGTCGCGGATCACTTCGAGGTGCAAAAGCCCCAAGAAGCCGCAGCGAAAACCAAAGCCCAAAGCGGCGGATGTTTCCATTTCAGACGAGAAGGAGGCATCGTTGAGTTGCAGTTTCTCAATGGCATTGCGCAGATCGTCAAAGTCGTTGGCATCGACCGGGAAAAGGCCACAGAACACCACAGGGATCGAGGGTTTAAAGCCCGGAAGTGCTGTGGCACAGGGCTTTTTCTCATGGGTGATGGTGTCGCCGACCTTGGTGTCGCGGACCTGTTTGATCGAGGCGGTGAAAATACCGATCTCACCCGGGCCAAGCTCGGCGATATCGACCATCTGCGGTTTGAGCACCGAGAGCTTGTCGACGCCATATGCGGCACCGGTTTTCATCATCTTGATCTTGTCGCCCTTTTTGATCACGCCGTCGATGACGCGGATCAGAACGACAACGCCGAGGTAGCTGTCATACCAACTGTCGACCAGCATCGCTTTGAGCGGCGCATCGCGAGTGCCTTTGGGCGCGGGCAGACGGGTGACGATGGCTTCCAAAACGTCGGGGATGCCGATGCCGGTCTTGGCGGAAATCTCAATCGCCTCAGAGGCGTCAATGCCGATCACATCCTCGATCTGCTCACAGACGCGTTCCGGCTCGGCGGCCGGCAGGTCGATTTTATTCAACACCGGGACGATTTCGTGATCCGCATCAATGGCTTGATACACGTTGGCCAAGGTTTGCGCCTCAACGCCCTGAGTGGCGTCCACGACCAACAAAGACCCCTCAACGGCCTGCATCGAGCGCGACACTTCGTAGGCGAAATCGACGTGACCGGGGGTGTCGATCAGGTTGAGGATATACAGCTCACCGTCTTTGGCGGTGTATTCGATACGCACCGAGTTGGCCTTGATCGTGATCCCGCGCTCGCGTTCGATGTCCATACTGTCCAACATCTGCGCCTTCATATCCCGGTCCGCCACCGTGTGGGTGGACTGGATCAGCCGGTCAGCAAG
Organism: Roseobacter sp. TSBP12; assembly: GCF_009129705.1. Taxonomy (NCBI): domain Bacteria; kingdom Pseudomonadati; phylum Pseudomonadota; class Alphaproteobacteria; order Rhodobacterales; family Roseobacteraceae; genus Roseobacter; species Roseobacter sp. TSBP12. The sequence continues at coordinate 49,662 of NZ_PYIB01000053.1, read as the reverse complement.
GGTCGATTTCCCGTGGTCGATGTGAGCGACGATGGAGAAGTTACGGATGTTTTTCAGCTCGGTCATGGAAGGCCTGCGCAGGTTGAGAATTAGCCTGTTTCTATGGGGGGAAATGGGAGGAATGGCAATAGGGAACGGCCTTCTGCCTTACCCCATTTGCCCGGCAATCATCGCATGGACCCGAACAGCATACCGATCCGTCATCCCGGATACGAAATCAGCCAGGCTGTGGAGCGCAGTGTATTCATCCACCACATCGCGCAGGTCGATATCGGCAGCTGCAGCCAGTTGACGATGATAGGCCGAAAGCGCCAAGACATCCCAATTCTGCGCACCCAGCTCTTCGTAAATGGGCAGCAACCCCGTCAGCACAGCATGCAAAATATTGCGCCCCGTCACTTCGAGTTTGGTTTTGCGCGGTGCCGTGAAAATTTGACTGTGCGCAGTGGCTTCGATTTTTGCGAATTGAGCGGACACATCAGATTTCGAGATCAAAGAGGCCGAAAAATGCCCCGTCATGATCGCTTCGTAGTTTTGCTTAAACGCCGCGACACAGGCATGAATCGCGGCCCCAATCGCGCGGGCTCGGTAATAGGTGACGTCCTTGCCAGACAGGTCCTGATTGTCGCCCGCAAAAAGTGCGCCAAGCAACTCTTTGACCCGCATTTCAGACAAATCGCCCGTCACATAGGCATCTTCAAGGTCCAGAATATTATAGCAAATATCATCGGCGGCTTCGACAAGGAACACAGCCGGGTGACGTCGCCACCACCGACCCTCATCGCCTTGCTCTACGAGCAAACCACACCGCTCTGCAACACGTTCAAAAAGGTCATATTCAGACCGAAACAGACCGAACTTCGTCAAGCCTTTGTAGGTTTTCTCCTTGTCACGCGCCTTCGCCTTCTCGCTGACCTCAGCCAGTGCGGGATATTTTGTGAAGGCTCCAAGCACAGCATGACTCAATCGCATACCGCCCTCGTTTCGATACATTTCCAATCTGGAAATCAAGCGAAAGCCCTGTGCGTTGCCCTCAAATTTCTCAAATTCTGTCCGATCCGCGACTTGGACCGCATCGAAAAATGAATGCCCCTCGGTAAACCGCGCAGCGAACCAAGCCCCCATCGCGTCTTCGCCAGAGTGACCGAAAGGGGGATTCCCTATATCGTGAGCAATGCAGGCAGCCTGAACCACACCAGACAGAACATGTCTCTGCCCTTCTGCGATCTCGCCCTGTGTCTCAAGCCAATGCCCGACTTCGATGCCAAGCGAACGGCCAACACTGCTTGTTTCTATACTGTGAATCAGCCGATGATGAATGTGATCATGTGCATAGAGCGGATGCACCTGCGTCTTGTTCGCAAGCCGCCGAAACGGCAAGGAAAACACAAGTCGGTCGTAATCCTGAGCGTAATTGGGGCGGTTCGGATTGATCTCGCGCACTTCATCATGGAGCAATGACATCTCCAAAAGATTTTCCCAATTCATCCGCATCTAAAATATCCTCTCAATCTCAGTCCTGATCATATCCAGCAGCATGACAAGATGCTACTCCCCCTCAGCAACCCTCCGCCTCCCTTCTCCCACGCGACAAACTCTGCAATTGCGCAAAACGACAGACTCAGGATAGTCTTATGTCATTATTCACCAAGACGGCGGACCCTGCGGGCGTGTGGCAGTGCCATGAAAGCGCAAAAAGACGGGGCCTCGTGGTTTGGATTGAGAGGCAGGACTATGAAAAAAACCGTCAAGAAAACCGCAATCGCAGTCGCAACTTTTGCCACGATCAGCAGTGCAACCTTTGCTCCGATCCCGGCGCAAGCGGGTGCGATTGAGCGGGCGTGCATGTCGTCGGATCGGGCCGCGAACAACCGCAATCTTTGCGGCTGTATTCAACAGGTAGCCGATATGACCCTGACAAACGGGGATCAGCGCCAAGCCGCGAAGTTCTTTAAGAACCCGCAAAAGGCGCAGGATGTACGCCAGTCGGACAACAGTTCGCACGAAAGTTTCTGGCAGCGCTACAAAGCCTTTGGCGCGGCGGCAGAACAATACTGTGGCTGAACAGAAGCTTTACGAACCGCTGAACACACTCAAACCTGTCGGCCCCGAGATATGGATCGCGGACGGGCCGCCTGTGCCGTTTTATGGCATCGGGTTTCCGACTCGCATGACGGTGGTGCGCATCAACGGGCGGCTTTGGGTGCATTCGCCGATTACACTTGATGAAGGCCTGTTGAATGAACTGGCGGATTTGGGGCCGATCGGCTGGTTGATCGCGCCTAATCCGATCCATTATGTTTCAGTGCATCTGTGGCACGAACGCTTTCCGCAAGCGCAGGTTCTGGCCGCGCCCGGCGTCAAAGAGCGCGCAGCGAAATACAACATTCCCTTTCCGAAACATGATGTTATGGGCGATGACGTACCCGAAGGCACCGAAGATGTCCTGCGCCAAAGACTTGTGAAAGGGCATCGGTTCTTGCACGAGGTGGTGTTTTATCACATCCCATCCAAGACCCTGATCCTCACCGATTTGATCGAGAATTTCGAGGCCGAAAAGGTCGGGCGATTTAAGGCTATTTTGATGCGTCTGGCGGGGATTTTGGACCCGGATGGCAAGGCCCCGGCTGATATGCGCGGCACATTCAAATCCAAGGCCAAAGCGCGCAAAGCGATCCGCGAAGTGATCGGATGGGCGCCCGAAAAGGTGATCCTAAGCCACGGGCGTTGGTATGATCACAACGGCACGGCGGAGTTGAAACGCGCCTTTCGCTGGCTACGGATCGAGAACGGCAAGTAGCCCTTCGGCGGCAACTTCGATCAGGTCCAAAGCCTCGTCAAAATTGCGGGTGTAATAGGGGTCCGGCACGGCGGTAACGCCGATGTCGGGCACATAGGACATCATCAGGCGCACGGGCGTTGTGTTGCCTTGGGGGCGGAGCGTCTCGACAGCGCGCTGGTTGGCCTCATCCATCACCACAATCACATCGAAGGCCTCGAAATCCCCGGCGGAGACTTGACGCGCGCGCAAGCCTGAAAGGTCATAGCCGCGCCGGGCAGCGGCGGTTTGCATCGGACCGTAGGGCGGCTCACCGACATGCCAATCACCGGTTCCGGCGCTATCGACCAGAATCGCCTGAGACCTCGCGCGCGCCTTGGTGGCCACGACCGCCTCGGCGGTGGGAGAACGGCAGATATTACCGAGACAGACAAAGACGATTTTCTGCATGTGGACCTCCTGTGCGTTCAGGCTACCCTTGTCAGGCCGGGCGGAGCAAGGCAGGGTTTGGAAAAAGGAGAGGCGTCGAATGGCGGGTGGAATTTTTATACTCTCAGGCGCAGGTCTGTCGGCAGAAAGCGGATTGCGGACCTTTCGTGCGGCGGACGGGTTGTGGGAAGATCATCGGGTGGAAGACGTGGCCACACCTGAGGCCTTTGAGCGCGACCCAGAGTTGGTGCAACGGTTTTACAATATGCGCCGGGCACAGGCCGCAGCCGCAATGCCGAACGCAGCCCACGAGGCGCTAGCAAAGTTGCAGGCCGATTATGACGGCCCGGTTACTTTGGTGACGCAAAATGTCGATGACCTGTTGGAACGCAGCGGAGCGCGCGAGGTGATCCATATGCATGGCTCGGTCATGGGCGCCCTCTGTAGCGCCTGCGACCATCGTTGGGCGGCCCCGATGGAGATGCGCGTCTCTGATCCCTGCCCGTCCTGCGGCATGTCCCACACCCGCCCCGACATCGTGTGGTTTGGCGAAATTCCCTATCACATGGACGCGATCCAGAACGCCTTGGAAAACAGCGATCTGTTCGTCTCCATCGGCACCTCGGGCATGGTCTACCCGGCGGCGGGATTTTCGCAAATGGCACGGCAATTGGGACTCAAAACGTTGGAACTGAACCTCGAAGCCTCCGGCGCAATGTTTGATGCGGTGATCGAGGGTCCCGCGACACAGGTGGTGCCCGATTGGGTATCACGAGTGTTAAGTGGCAAAGAAATTTGAGTATTTTTGCCAAAAAGAAACGGGCACATCTATGATAACCGCATATTAACTTTCAGCCCAGTAGGATTGTGTTGCGGTACAGGCGGGAGCGCCGATGACCGCCCAAGAAGAAGACGCGCCGGTCCGTGGGACACCCCCTTCCGAAGGTCCGTCACAGAGCGGAGGATCGGCGACCGGCGCGCGCCCCTTTGTTTCTTCTTGGAGAAATACTCAAAGCCACCCTACCGGAACGCCGGGCCATGCACCCATGTGGTGAGGGAATAGCGTTCGCCTTGTGTGACCGGAGTGACCCGATGCAGCACGAAGGACGGAAACAACACGGCCGAACCTCGCGCGCGATCTGAGGGGCGTAGGTTGGCATCGGCTTGCAGCTCGAGCACGCCGCCCAGATAGTCCGCCGCCTCAGACAATTGCACCACAAGCGTCAGTTTGCGCCGGGAGGCAAGTGGACCTTCGCCAATATCGGAATGCCAGACGAAATGCCCCTCGCGCTCGGCCCCATAACGGGCGACCTGCGGGCTCTCGCCAAACTCAGTGAGGGCAAAATCGAAATGCGCCCGGTTGGCCTCCGCCACAAGCGCCATGATCCGATCCATCACCCAGCCACCACCATCGCGGTCATCCAGCCAGGCGAGTTCAGCACGGCGCAGGTTGTGGTCAGAGCGATTTCCGACCAACCCCGCATCCGCGAGGTCTTTTTCATGAGACAGGGCAATGATCGCATCACATTCGGCAGGCGAGAAGGCCTCCGGGACCGCATAAGCGCTCAGCATGATCCGGGGTTCACTTTCAAAAGGGGGAAGGCGCGGCCCAAAATTTGCCGCGTCCATACCCGCCATTTAACCTCTTTTGAAAACGGATCAAGAGGGATCAGAGCCCCCACCGAAACGGAGGCTCTGAGAGGCGATCAATTGCCCATTTTACCGTTCTGCATCCCGGTGCCATCCATCGGCATGGTCATGGCGGCTGGGGCGTCTTGGCGCTCCAGATCGACAGGGATTTCAACGGTGATGTCGCCCGCTTGTTCAAAGGTCAGGGTCACTGTGACCACATCGCCCTGCCCCATCGGTTTGAGCAGCCCCATCATCATGACGTGATCGCCGCCCCGCGCCAAAGCATGGGTGCCTTGCGCCGGGACCGGAAAGCCCTCGTCCACGCGCATCATTTTCATCACGCCATCAGCCATGGCTTTGTGAGTATGCAACTCGGTGAGCTTGGCGATGTCAGAGGTCGCCGCGATCAAACGATCATCGGTGTCACCCGTGTTGTGGATGACAAAAAACGCCGCACCGGATTTGGCCGTCATACCGGAGGAGCGCGCATAGGCGTCCTCAATGGTGATGTCGGCCATGGCCGGAAGCGCGAAAGACAGGGCGGCTGCGCCCGCGAGAAGGGTGGTTTTGAAAAACATGATTTTATCCTTGGTCTGAGTGTTTGAAAGAGAAACAGATTAGACCAAAGGCGGATCGCGGGCCTTGCGGTTGGGCAGGGAGATCGCGGTCATGTGGTGCGCCACAGATGCGGGCGCAAAGCGCAACACAGTGTGGTCCGGCGCAGACAGCACGAAAGGCTCGGCCAGCCCGGCAATGACACTGAGCGCGCAATCGGGACAGATGTGGCGTGGCCCAATAGGTTCGCCATTCTCGTCCATCAAAACGGTGATCGGCCCGGTGCCCGTACACAGCACCATCGTTCCGGTCGCGTCAACCATAGTGCCCCGTGCCACGGCCATGGATTGGGACGTAACGATCAGCATAAAGGCCAGCACAAAGGCCGCGATGGGACGGGTCAAACGCATGAACGGCACTTTAGCCGGACCGCAGCGGAAGGCAAGCGCAACACAGCGCGACACCGGCACTGCGACGTGCCGCCACATGCCTTTGTCGCAACGACCGCCCATCACCGCCCCTCACTCACGGCCCAAGCTCGGAGAGGTAAAAGGCAAAATCAGCAAAGCCGCCCGACCGCGTGCGGGCTTCGGCGTGACAGCCCAGACAACTCCCCTCTCGCGCATCTTGCAGGTAGCTTTCCATCGTCACATTGGACACGAAACGCGGCACTTCGCCATGCTCAAACAACGGGCTTTTATTGGCACCGCGCCATTGATTGGTGATCAAACGGTACTGCGCCAAAGGGGTGTCGGCCAGACGCGCCTGCCAGCGGGCATTGGTGTCTTGGGTCGGGTCAAAGATTTGCCAACATCGCGTGATCCGACTGGGCGCAAGGGGGCTCCCATCGCGGGCACGGGCCAAGGGCGGGGCCTGTGACCAAAACGGCATGGGCGGCGGCGCATTGGTGGCGCAACTCGGGCAAGACGGATCAAACAACAGGTACGATTGCGCCGCCTTCGGCGCGGGACAGCCATTTGGAAACAAGTCCTTGGAATAAATCGAATTGATCCGGCGCGCGACCGGAGAGAGCGGTGCCGTGTCTTGATGCTCAAACGTGGCCCAGAGCCACTCGTCGCCATTGCCGGACCCGACCTTGGTGACAATATGCATCCCGACCATGCCAAACAGCCCCTCAAGACACAAAGGTTGACCCGAAAGGCTCTGCTCCGCCGGAACCCGCACAACCCCACGTTCGGTGACAAATCGGGGATCGTCGTCATCCAGCCACATCCACGCCGTTTTGACATGAACGCTGGGCGGGGCCTTGGCGCTCTGCCCCCTTGGGAAATTGGCATCCTGCGAGGTCAACCCCGCAACATAGGCGGCGGCAGGGGCATTGATCCGCGTTTCATACACCAACGGATTGCCGTTTTGGTCAATCACGGCGGCCCCATCCGCTTGTACCAGATCGCTCAACACCAATGGGCCGGACGTGTCGCCTGAACCACGACAGGCTACGGCCATGTCTTGACCGACCACGGCGTCTTTTCGTGGCATGGATTGCCAGGCATCGGGTGCGGGTTCCGAAGGCGCAACATCGCGCCAATTCAAGGCCGTGAAGGCGCGCCAAGCGAACATATCAAAGGGTGTCTGCACCGCCTTGTTCACCACCATATATTCCAAACTTGAGGAAAAAGATGTCAAATCAAAGGGGTAATTGGCGCAAAGGCGGATGTCATCCGCGTCGCCGGGGGGCAAGGCACAAAACGGATCATCCGCCTGCGCAGCAGAGGCGATCCCCAAAGTGGCCACCAACACAACAGTGGCCGCGACGCACATAAACCGCCCAGCCCAGCGGAGTATGGCCCACCACCCGATCGTTTGTTTCAAAGCCCAAACCATAGGGTATCAGGCCAGAGCCTACGGTCCCTTGTCAATCGCTCATAGAAAAACCCCCGAAAGCGCCAGGCCATTCGAGGGTTTCACCATCTCAACCAAAAAGAACTTAAGCGGTGGCTTGAGCTTTTTTGATTTCTTTTTTGATTTTCAGCGCGCTATCGGACAGCTCTTCGTCCTTGGCTTTCGCCAGGAAAGCGTCCAGACCACCACGGTGGTCAACAGTACGCAACGCAGCAGCAGAAATACGCAGCTTGAACGAGCGACCGAGTGTTTCCGAAATCAGCGACATTTCGTTGAGATTCGGAAGAAAACGGCGGCGGGTTCTGTTTTTGGCGTGGCTGACATTGTTGCCAGACATCGGGCCTTTACCGGTCAGTTCGCAACGACGCGACATGGGTTTATCCTCGTTTCACTGGCGAAAGCGTCACCCGCCCCGCACTTCTTAAGACTCAGTTCTGTCTTGTTCGCGCTCTCTTTGACGCTCAAGTGTCCAAGGTGCAACCCCGAAATCACATGAAACTGTCACAGAAGTCTGTTTATCGACAGAAAAAGGCACCGCCCGAGGGAAGCGCCCGAAATTCAGTTCGCGGTGCATAGGCGATCATCGGAGAATCGTCAAGCCCCACAACCGAGATGGGCCGTGGGGAATGCGCCTTAGCCGTGCTGAAGCGCGTTCAAAACATCCGCCGCCGCATGGCCCGGCGTCAACTGCCCCGCAGCAACCTGTTTGGCCAGATCGGAAATCATGGATTTGAGCGGCTCTTTTTGCAGCTGTGCCAAAAGGCCCTGACGAATCTCCTGACCAAACCAATATTCGGCCTGCTCGGCGCGACGTTGATCAAAATGCCCCGTCTCGCGCCGCCATTCGGTGAGGTTTTGGATTTCGCCCCACGCCTCTTTCAGACCATCGACCTGAAGGGCCGAGACGGTCATCGCCTTGGGGAAGCCTTCCGGGTCTTGTGGCCGTTTGCGCAACAGGCGCAGGGCGCCTGCGTAATCCGCACAGGTGCGATTGGCGGCGGGTTTGAGATCGCCGTCAGCCTTGTTCACCAGGATAATATCGGCCATTTCCATAATACCGCGCTTGACGCCCTGAAGCTCATCCCCGCCTCCAGGGGCCAGCAGCAGCAAGAACAGATCGGACATCTCGGAGACCACGGTCTCGGACTGCCCGACCCCCACGGTTTCGATCAGGATCAAATCATAGCCCGCCGCCTCACACAGAGCGACCGCCTCGCGGGTGCGCCGTGCCACGCCGCCCAATTCGGTTTGCGACGGCGACGGCCGGATAAAGGCGTTTGGTTCGCGCGACAATTCCTCCATCCGGGTTTTGTCGCCCAAAATGGACCCGCCTGAGCGCGCCGAAGACGGGTCCACCGCCAAAACGGCGACCTTTTTGCCCTCGCGGATCATCATCATGCCAAAACTTTCGATAAAGGTGGATTTGCCCACCCCCGGAGTCCCCGACAATCCAAGTCGAAGCGCCTGACGCCCGGATTTACCGACCTCTTCCATCAGTAAAATCGCCTGCGCGCGGTGATCGGCGCGGGCAGATTCGACCAAGGTGATGGCACGGGCCAAAGCCCGACGGTTGCCCGAAACCACCCCGTCAGCAAGTTGTTTTATATCCATTACAGTCTTCCGGCAGATTAAGCGCATGTCGCCTTTCGTTTTGCCCCGTCCATCGGGGCGATGTCCACCCCTGTCCGGCCTGTACCTGTCCGGTCTGTAAGAGTGCCCCATATGCTCCAGGTTTTCCCAATTTTGCGCCGCTATACACGCGCCCTTGTCTGGGGGCCTTTGGTGTTTGCGCTCACATCCCCACCGCTGATGGCTCAGGACACGCACATGCGGTTTGACATCCGCCTTGGCGCTCTCAAGGTCGGCCATTTGGGCGTGGCCGCCAACGAAACGGATCAAACCTATGCGGTGCGAGCACAGTTTCAGGACACAGGATTGATCGGCATTTTAGTGGGCATACGATTTGATGCCCATGCCCAAGGCACCCGCCTTGGAACATCCCTCATTCCGCGCAAATATGAAGAAAACGTCGACACAGGCCGCCGCCAAAGCCTCACCCGTTTACAGTATGACGCCGGTCTGCCGCAGGTGCTCGACGACACGCCAACCTCACCACTTTTGATCGCGCTCGAAGATCAACGTGGCACCATCGACCCCCTCACCGCGCTCTACACCCTTCTGCGCTCGGGCCCCGCGCCATGCGGTCAAAACATTCCCGTCTTTGACGGACGACGGCGCAGCCAAGTGACGCTTGGGCCAATGCGTGACGGTCAGTGTTCAGGCAACTACCGCCGTATTGCGGGCTATTCTGACGCCGAGATGCGCGAACGGGTGAGCTTTCCGCTGACGCTGCGCTTTGCAGGGGCGGAGGGAAAGTCGCATTTGGTCGAGGCCAAAGTCGACACACTATGGGGTTCGGCAACGCTCACCCGGCAATAAGGTTCACCCTCAAGCGCAGCCCCTCTTTTCGCCCGCCCCGCTTTGGCTCATAACGGGGCCATGTTTGAACCGAAACTCCCGATTGATGATGTGCTGGATGCGCTGACCTGTGCCGTGCGCGACACGGGCCGCGCGGTGTTGATGGCCCCGCCCGGCGCGGGCAAAACCACCCGCGTGCCCTTGGCGCTTTTACCGCATATCACGGGACGGATCGTGATGTTGGAACCGCGTCGATTGGCGGCCCGCTCCGCCGCCGAACGCATGGCGCAAACGCTGGGGGAGGCTGTTGGGCAAACGGTCGGCTACAGGATGCGCGGCGACACCAAACTGTCGAAATCCACCCGGATCGAAGTCGTCACCGAAGGCATTCTGACCCGGATGTTGCAAAGTGACCCGGAACTGACCGGCGTCGGCGCGGTGATTTTTGATGAATATCACGAACGCTCGCTCAATGCCGATCTGGGCTTGGCGCTGACTTGGGAATTGCGTCAAGTGTTGCGCGACGATCTTGTGGTCATCGTCATGTCGGCTACCTTGGACGCTGATCCCGTGGCCGCGCTTTTGGACGATGCCCCGGTGATCCGCTCCGAAGGCCGGGCCTTTCCGGTCGACACCCGCTGGTTGGACGCTCCGACGCCCAAAGCACGCCGCTTTGAAGACGCGATGGCGGATTTGGTGATTGAGGCGGTCACACAGGAGAGCGGATCGGCCTTGGTGTTTATACCGGGTGAAAGCGAGATCCGCCGGGTTGAGGCACGGCTCACAGGGCGCGTCCCCACCGATTGCGCGGTCCGTCCTCTGTTTGGCGCGATGAAATTTGCCGACCAGCGCGCCGCAATTGCTCCCTGTGCGACGGGTCGCAAGATCGTGTTGGCCACCTCCATCGCCGAGACCTCTTTGACCATCGAAGATGTGCGCATCGTCGTGGACGCAGGCCGGGCGCGGCGGGCACGGTTTGATCCGGCCTCGGGCATGTCGCGGCTGATCACCGAACGCGCCTCAAAGGCCGAGGCCGAGCAACGCCGGGGCCGTGCCGGACGGGTTGCCGAGGGCGTGTGCTTCCGATTCTGGACCAAGGGCGAAGAAGGCGCAATGCCCGCCTTTGCCCCGGCCGAAATTGAAACGGCAGACCTCACGGGATTGGCCTTGGAACTGGCGCTTTGGGGGGCGTTTGAATCGGACCTATCGTTTTTGACGCCCCCACCACCGGGGCCTTTGGCGGAGGCGCGTGCCTTGCTGCATGGGCTGGGCGCGCTGGATGAAACGGGACGGATTACGGCGCATGGCAAGGCTCTATCGACCAAACCGCTGCACCCGAGACTTGCACATATGCTGCAATTGGCGGGGGCGCAGGCGGCAGATTTGGCGGCTTTGTTGAACGAACGCGATCCTTTGCGTGGCGCAGGCGTTGATTTGGCGCTGCGCATCCGCGCGCTGCGTACGCCGGGTCAGGGGACACCGGGCACGATGGATCGCGGCGTGATCGAGCGGGTGAAACAGGAGGCCAAACGGTTGCGTGCGGGCGCGAGTGAAGGCCCCAAAATGAGTCTGGGTGAGATGGCCGCATTGGCCTACCCGGACCGCATTGGCCTGCGTCGCAAAGGCGATCAGGCGCGCTATATCCTGTCGGGCGGCAAGGGCGCGGTGATGGACGATGGTGATCAAATGGCTGGCGTCCGGTTGATCGTCGTCACCGACACAGACGGCGCGCCGCGTGAGGCAAAAATCCGGCAAGCCGTGGAACTCACTGAGGCAGAGCTGCGCGCGCTTTATGGCGAGCAAATCATGTGGCGCGAGATATGCCAATGGGACAAGCGTGAAAAACGGGTGGTGGCGCGCAAACAGGAGTGTTTTGGCGCGCTGGTCTTGGAGGATCGTCAGTGGAAAGAGGCCCCGCCTGAGGCGATGGCCCTCGGGGCGCTCGACGGGCTACGCCAGATCGGATTGCCATGGAGTGACGCTGCCAAACGCTTTGCCGCACGGGTGCGTTTGATGGGAGATGATTTTCCCGATGTCTCTGAGGCGGCTTTGATGGAGACGCTTGAGACATGGCTTTTGCCGCATCTCAAAGGCGCGCGCTCCGAAACGCAATTGCGGTCTCTGGACATCACCGAGGCGCTCCGCGCAATGTTGGATTGGAGCCAAATGCAGCGGCTGGACACAGAAGTGCCCGGACAGTTCGTCAGCCCGGTCGGGCGCAAATTACCGATTGATTATTCCGGCGAGCACCCCGAGGTGACGGGCCGCATTCAAGAGTTTTTTGGCACCACCACCCACCCGACGGTCGGGCCAAACCGCGTGCCGCTCAAGGTGGTTTTAACCTCCCCCGCGCATCGTCCGGTGCAGGTCACGATGGATTTGCCTGGGTTTTGGAAAAGCTCCTACGCCGATGTGCGCAAGGATATGCGCGGGCAATATCCGCGCCACCCCTGGCCCGAAGACCCGACCGAAGCCGATCCGACTCTGCGGGCAAAACGGCGCGGAACTTAGGCACCCCGCCTTTGCTGCACTGCATCATTTCTAAGCGAGACGGCATATCCCTCCGGATTTGGTGCTGAAAATCCGGGCACTCTATAATTTTGCCCCAAAACTCTGGCCAATCTTCGGATTCTGAATTGCTTAATTCAAGGACCGCTTCCAAAAGCAAAGCGTGAAGCTGTTTCACAGGCGATCGCAGAGTGGCGATCCGACCTTTTGTCCCAAAGACCGGGACGCGCGGCAATGGCGCTGCATTCTCACTGAAACGAAACTGGGCTCGCATGATGCGACCCGCGTTCTGAGATGGAGTGCCATTATGTCGAAGAAACACCTAGTGATCGTTGGAAATGGGATGGCGCCTGGGCGGATGTTGGAACATCTGTTTGAGGTGACAGACGCCTATGACGTGACGATTTTCAACGCCGAGCCGCGCGTCAACTATGACCGGATCATGCTGTCGCCGGTGCTGTCGGGCGAAAAAACCTATGCCGATATCATCATCCATGGCGAAGGCTGGTATGAGGAACACGGGATCACGCTCCATCAGGGCGAAAAGATCACCGAAATTCACCGCAACGAGCGTAAAGTCGTCTCTGAGACCGGGCGCGAAGTGGCCTATGACAAGTTGGTGATCGCCACCGGGTCGAACCCGTTTATCATTCCTTTGCCGGGGCATGACCTGCCGGGCGTTTTGGCCTATCGCGATCTGGACGACACCGGCGCGATGATCGAAGCCTCCGACAAAGGCGGGCGCGCGGTTGTGATTGGCGGCGGGCTTTTGGGACTGGAAGCGGCGGCGGGCTTAAAACAGCGCGGCATGGAGGTGACGGTCATTCACCTGATGCCGACGTTGATGGAACGCCAACTCGACACGGCGGCTGGCTACCTGTTGCAAAAGGAATTGGAAGGCCGCGGGATCGAAGTCCTGTGCGAGGCCAACACCAAACAGATTTTGGGCCAAGACCGGGTTGAGGGCGTGGAACTGGCCGATGGCCGGGTGATCGACGCCTCGCTCGTGGTCATGGCCGTGGGCATCCGCCCGAATGTGCAAGTGGCGCAAGAGGCCGGGCTTGAGGTCAACCGCGGTATTGTGACGGATGCGACGATGAAAACCTCTGATCCGAACATCTATTCGGTCGGCGAATGTGTTGAGGTCGGCGGCTTGGTCTATGGCCTTGTCGCACCGCTTTACCGTATGGCGAAAGTGGCAGCGGATCATTTGGCGGGACCGTCCGAACTGGCCTTTGCCCACGCCGAAACACCGACAAAACTCAAGGTCACCGGTTGTGATCTCTACTCCGTTGGCGATTTTGCCGAGGGCGAAGGCCGCGAGGACATCGTGCTGCGCGATGCGATGCGCGGGACGTATAAGCGCGTGATCCTCAAGGACAATAAGATCATCGGCGCGGTGCTTTATGGCGATGTCGCCGATGGTGGCTGGTACAACGAGCTGTTGAAATCCGGCGAAGACATCTCCGAGATGCGCGAGACATTGATCTTTGGTCAGGCTTATCAGGGCGGCGCGGGGGCTGACCCTTTGGCCGCGGTCGCGAATCTCTCGGATGATGCGGAGATTTGCGGCTGTAACGGCATCACCAAAGGCACAATTGTGACCGCGATCCAAGCCAAAGGTCTGACCTCGCTGACCGAAGTGCGCGCCCATACCAAAGCCTCGGCGTCTTGCGGCACCTGCACCGGGTTGGTTGAAAATGTCATGGCGCTCACCTTGGGCGATGCGTTTCAATTGCCCGCCTCCGAGGGCATGTGTCCCTGTACCCCCCACAGCCACGGCCATGTCCGCCGCCTGATCAAAGCCAAGGGCCTCAAATCCATCCCGGCGGTGATGCAAGCCTTGGAATGGACCACGCCCGAAGGCTGTGCCAAATGCCGCCCGGCATTGAATTATTACCTCGTGGCCGATTGGCCGGGCGAGTATGCCGATGATCAACAGTCGCGGTTCATCAACGAACGCGTCCACGCCAACATCCAAAAGGACGGCACCTATTCGGTCGTGCCCCGGATGTTCGGCGGCATCACCACGCCGGACGAGCTGCGCGCGATTGCCGATGTGGCGGACAAATATGAAATTCCGACCGTGAAGGTAACAGGCGGGCAAAGGATCGACCTTTTGGGCGTCAAAAAGGAGGATTTGATCCCGGTTTGGGCCGATCTCAATGCCGCAGGAATGATCTCCGGGGCCGCTTATGCCAAGGGCCTGCGCACAGTGAAAACCTGTGTCGGTTCCGATTGGTGCCGCTTTGGCACCCAGGACTCCACCGGCTTGGGCATCAAACTTGAGCACTATCTCTGGGGCGCATGGACCCCGGCAAAACTTAAACTCGCCGTGTCGGGTTGCCCGCGCAACTGTGCGGAAAGCACCTGTAAGGACATCGGCATCGTCTGTGTCGATAGCGGTTATGAGGTGCTCTACGGCGGGGCCGCCGGGCTTCACATCCAAGGTACGACCAAACTCGGCACCGTGCCGACCGAAGACGACGTGATCGAGGTGGTCGGCGCATTGACGCAATATTATCGCGAAACCGGGTTTTATCTGGAACGGATTTACAAATGGGCGGATCGGCTGGGCTATGACCACATCCGCGAGGTGATTCTGGACGATCCGGAACAGCGCAAAGCCTATAATGCACGCTTTGCCCATGCCCAGAGTTTCGCGCAAGTGGACCCATGGGCCGAATTTGTCGGCGGCAAAGATGCGCATGAATTCAACCCGATCAACATCAGAAAACTGGAGGCGGCGGAATGAACGTCCAGACCAAAACCTGGGTCAGCATCGGCCCGCTCACCGAGATTCCGCGCCAAGGCGCGCGCTGTGTCAAAAACGGCGACATGAGCATCGCGGTGTTTCGCACCTCACACGATCAGATATTTGCCCTCGAAGACAAATGCCCGCACAAGAACGGCCCCCTGAGCCAAGGGATCGTACATGACGGCTGCGTCACCTGCCCCTTGCACAATTGGGTGATCTCGCTTGAGACCGGCGCGGCTCAAGGCGCAGATGTTGGTCAGACCACCACATTCGAGATCAAGATCGAAGACGGCAACGTGCTTTTGGCGCTGTGACCTTTTCAGGTCGGGCGCCTCTTACCGAGACGACACCAGTTCGCGCCAAAACAGTGGCGCGAACAGGGCGTAGACTGTGGCCATTTCGAGCCGCCCCAAATACATGCCAAAGGTCAAAACCAGCTTTGACGGCGTGTTGAGCGTGGCGAAATTACCCGCAGGTCCGATGATATCCCCCACCCCCGGCCCGACATTGGCCAAGGCCGTCAGCGAGCCGGAAATGGCGGTGGACATGTCTTGGCCGAAGAAACTCAACAGGATCGCCATCACGCCAAACGTGGCGGAATAGAGCACAAAAAACGCAATCACACCAGAAAGCGCATCGGGGGCGACAGGGCGGCCTTCGTATTTGACAAAAGTGACCCGGTGCGGCGCGTAGCTTTTGCGGATTTGTGCAATCAACGCCCGCCCCGCCACCAACCAGCGCATCGCCTTGGCCCCGCCTGCAGTGGACCCGGTGGCCCCGCCCACAGCGGTCAAAACGAAAAAGGCGGCAACGGCAAAAGGTCCCCAAAGCGTATAATCCGTGGTGGCGTAGCCAGTGGTGGTGACGATGGAGACGACATTGAACGCGACAAGGCGGAGCGCATCAAACAGGGTTTCACCCCGCACCATCATGAGCCAAAGCGACAGGCCGGATATGGTCAACGCAAGGGTCGTCAACATGGCGGAAACCTGTTCAGACTGCCAAACGCCGCGTCGGACCCCTCTGATATACCACGCAAAAGGCAAAGCGCCCGCGAGCATGAATGCGGTGCACACCCATTGCAGGAAGGCGCTGTCGAAATGGCCAAAAGACGCATCATAGCCGGAATAGCCCCCCGTTGAGAGCGTGGTCATCGCGTGGGTGACCGCGTCAAAGGGTGACATGCCGCCGATCAGATAGAGCAAGCCGCAAAGGAAAATCAAAGCGAAATAGATTTGCAGCGTCGCAGAGGCAAACATCGTGGCATTGCGCAGTTCTTTGCCGCCTTGTTCCGAGCTTTCAGAGCGAAACAATTGCATCCCACCGACTTTCAAGATCGGCAAAAGCGCGATGCCGGTGACGATAAAACCGACACCGCCAACGGCCTGAAGCATGGCGCGCCACAAGATAATGCCCCTCGGCGTGGCATCCAGACCCGACATGACGGTGGAGCCAGTGGTGGTGATGCCCGACATCGCCTCGAAAAATGCATCCACAAAGGACAGATCGAACAGGTACAGCGGCCCCGCGCCACACAGAGCGGCGACCATCCAGACCGACGAGGTCATCAAAAACGTGTGCAGCGGCCGCAGCCCGGTGGCGTCCGGCGACGTGGCCAGCGCAAGCGCTCCGCCGAGAAAGCCAAACAAAAGGGCGGGCACTTCAAACAGGCTTGCGGTGTCAGGAAAAAGCAGCGCCACAACGCCCATGAGAGCGGCGAAAAACACCATCACCAACCCATTGATGAAGACGACGAAACTCATGTGCCACTTGCCTTGCTGTGGGCCGCCGTGGCCTCAATCTGGAGGCTCAAGCGATCATGCTTCTGAAAACCACGAAGCCCCTCTCCATGCAAGGGGTGGCATGGAGAGGGGCGGATTTCGCATGGGCGTTGTGTCGGGCGGGTCGCTGCGCGCCTAGATTTATCTCACGAAATTTGCCTCAACTGTGGGACACGGTTCCAGCCCATGGCCCGTGCTGCCCCGCGCCGCCATCGACCCGCTCAAACCCGTGCGCGCCAAAGAAATCGCGTTGTGCCTGGACCAGATCGGTGGTGCCGCGGCCCTGACGCATGGTGTCGAAGTAGGCCAAGGCATTGGCAAAGGCCGGGATTGGCAGACCTTTGAGCGCAGCATAGGCGACCACACGGCGCAGCGCGGGGGCGCCCTCGCGGATCATATCCGCAAAGGTCGGCGCAAAGATCAGTTGATCATGGGGCAGGCCCGCGCGGATCGCTTGCGCCATGTCGTCAAGCAACGCCGAGCGGATGATACAGCCTTCGCGCCACACTTCGGCAGCGGCGGCAAGATCAATGCCCCAATCATAGGTCGAGGAGGCGGCAATGAGGATTTTGAAGCCTTGATCATAGGCAATGAGCTTGGCCGCCAAGAGCGCTTTTTCAAGCGTGGCATCAGAGGGCATCGGCATGGTTTCAACCGCATCATCGCCAAACAGCGCCTGCCCCGCCTCGCGCGTGGCTTTTTCCGAAGACCACGACCGCGCGGCCACGGCGGCCTCGATGGTAGAGGGCGATTGACCCAGGGTGATTGCCTCAATCGCGGTCCAACGCCCGGTGCCTTTTTGGCCCGCCGTATCGACGATCACATCGACCATCGGCTGGCCGGTTTTGGGATCAGCGGTCTGAAGCACCTTACCGGAGATTTCGACCAGATAGGATTTGAGCGGGCCTTTGTCCCAGGCTTCAAACAGCGCGCCGATCTCGGATGGGGTACGCCCCGCCCCATCGCGCAACACCCCGTAGACCTCGGCAATCATTTGCATATCGGCATATTCAATCCCGTTGTGGACGGTTTTGACGAAATGCCCGGCCCCATCCGGGCCAAAATGCGCCGCACAGGGCTGACCATCATGTTTGGCGGAAATCGCTTCGATGATGTCGCGGATGACCTCATAGGAGGCTTTGTTGCCGCCAACCATGATCGATGGCCCATGACGCGCGCCCTCTTCGCCGCCCGACACGCCCATGCCGATAAAGTTCAAACCCTTTTCTCGCAGCGCCGCCTCGCGACGGCGAGTGTCGTGAAAATTGGCGTTGCCCGCATCAATAATCATATCGCCCTCATCCAGCAGCGGCCCCAGGTCTGCGATCACCGCATCCACTGGCCCGCCCGCCTTGACCATGATGATGATCGCACGCGGCTTGGACAGCGAGGCCACGAAGTCCTCATAGGTCTGCGCCGGCACAAGCCGCTCGGCCAAATCGCCTGCAGAGGCCACAAACGCATCTGTGACCGCGCCAGTACGATTGTAAACAGCGATGGGAAAGCCGTGATCGGCAATGTTGAGCGACAGGTTTGCGCCCATGACGCCAAGGCCAACGAGGCCGATACGCGCGTGTGACATGATAAGGTCCTTTTGACGTTCGAGAATGTGGCAAGGGCACAGATGCGCGGGGTTTTCAGAACCTCAGGCCGCCCAGCTCCCCTTTCAGATATAGCGCTATCATTCAGGAACAAGACATTTTCCAAGAAAACTTGAAATCCTCTGCGCCTTGCTCTATGTATATACAACAAACAAAAACACAGGCACGTTTCTCACCGATGGTTATGCTTTTCAAATCCGCTCTAACGGGGGTCTTGGACCCCCTTTTGCGCCGCCCTGACCGGGTTCAGGCGGCGGCTTTGTGTTGGCGTAAGGGTAAGAAAGGCAAAGAGGTGCTTTTGATCACCTCGCGCGACACTGGTCGTTGGATCATCCCCAAAGGTTGGCCGATCGAGGGGTTGGACGGCGCGGGCACGGCGGCGCAGGAGGCTTGGGAAGAGGCCGGGGTCAAACCCGGCAAGATCAAGCGTCAGCCGCTTGGTCTCTACCACTATGTCAAACGCCTCTCCAACGGTATCCCTGCCCCGATCGAGGCCTCGGTCTACCCGATCGAAGTGGCGCGTTTGGCGGATAAATTCCCCGAATGCCGTGAACGCAAACGCAGTTGGATGTCGCCCGAACAGGCGGCCATGCTGGTGGACGAACCTGAGCTGCAGGACCTGCTGCGCGCGTTTTAAGGCACCCCTGCGCAGGCTTGCACCCCAAGGCCAAGTCCGGTCGGTGGCCACAGGTCCCGGTTTGCATGCTTCACTTTGTCATGAAACCCTTGAAATACGGTGGCGGGCGCGGTAGCGCTGCGCCGCTTGTAACAGTTTTATGACGACCCTCAGGGGGAGGGAAAGCCATGAGGGATCAACATGAGTGACCAAGACGGCAAACAGTGGACCACACTGGACAAAGACCTCAACCGCATCAGCCAGCTTGAACATGCGACGCTGTACATCGGGCGACCGATGGTGGGCTTGGGTGTGGCGCTGGCCTTTATCATCGTAGCCGGGCTTGGTGCGGCTGTGGTGTTTGGCGGGCAACCGGGGTCGGCCCTGGTGATCGCTGCGGCGGCTTTGGGCGCCTATATGGCGATCAATATTGGTGCCAATGACGTGGCCAACAATATGGGCCCTGCGGTGGGTGCGAATGCATTGACCATGGGCGGCGCGATTGTGATTGCGGCGCTGTGTGAAAGTGCGGGGGCGTTGTTGGCGGGTGGCGATGTGGTCTCGACGATCTCAAAGGGGATCATCGACCCATCCGCCATGGCAAACACCCAGGTGTTCATCTGGGCCATGCTCGCGGCGCTGTTGTCCTCGGCCCTTTGGGTCAATTTGGCGACATGGATCGGCGCGCCGGTCTCCACCACCCATGCCGTTGTCGGCGGTGTCATGGGCGCGGGCATCACGGCGGCGGGCTTTGCCTCCGTCAACTGGGCCTCAATGGGATTGATCGCCGCGTCTTGGGTGATTTCGCCACTGTTGGGCGGGGTGATTGCCGCCGGATTCTTGTGGTTCATCAAAGCCCAGATCATGTACCAGGACGACAAAATCGCAGCGGCGCGCCGTTGGGTTCCGGTTCTGATCGGCATCATGATGGGCGCGTTTGCGACCTATCTGGCGATTAAAGGGCTTAAGAAACTGATCAGCATTGACCTGACAACCGCGCTCCTGATTGGTGCGGCGGTTGGCGGGTTGTCCTATGTGATTTCCGCGCCTTTGGTGCGCCGTCAATCCGAGGGGCTTGAAAACCGAAACAAATCATTGAAGGCGCTGTTTGCCCTGCCCTTGGTAATCTCGGCAGCCCTTTTGTCCTTTGCCCATGGCGCCAATGATGTGGCCAATGCGGTCGGTCCGCTGGCCGCGATTGTGCATGCCAACGCCTTTGGCGAATTCGCCGGCAAGGTCAATATCCCGCATTGGGTGATGGTGATCGGCGCGCTTGGGATTTCTTTTGGTCTGGTGCTGTTTGGGCCGAAACTGATCAAAATGGTCGGCTCACAGATCACCAAACTCAACCCGATGCGCGCCTTTTGCGTCGCACTCTCTGCCGCGATCACGGTGATTGTCGCAAGTTGGCTGGGCCTGCCCGTATCCTCCACCCATATCGCCGTGGGCGCGGTGTTTGGCGTTGGATTTTTCCGTGAATGGTATCATGATAAACGTCTGCGCGAGACTGTGGTCAAAGAGGCGGTGCGCGTGGCAGATGAAGAGCGGAGGCGGCGCAAACTGGTACGTCGCAGCCATTTCATGACCATTGTCGCGGCTTGGATCATCACCGTCCCGGCCTCGGCGGCCCTTTCTGCGGCGGTGTTTTTTGTCCTGTCGCATTTCACAAACTGAGCCGGACCAGACCGCAGCCAACACAAAACGCGCCCAGAGTGTCCTCGGGCGCGTTTTCTTTTGCAAAGCCTGACCTCGGTTAAAACCCGACACACCAGCGCATGATCGCCTTTTGCGCGTGAAGCCGGTTTTCCGCCTCGTCGAAAATCACCGATTGCGGCCCGTCCATCACATTGTTGGTCACCTCATCACCGCGGTGCGCGGGCAGGCAGTGCATGAACAGCGCATCGGGGTTGGCATGTGACATCAGCTTGCGATCGACCCGGTAAGGGCGCAGTTGATTGTGCCGACGCTCCCGCGCCGATTGCGGATCATGCATCGACACCCAGGTGTCGGTGACCACAAGATCGGCACCTTTGACCGCCTCTTCCGCGTCGCGCACGATCTCGATCTTTGACCCTTTGGCGCGCGCCTCTTCGATAAAGCCCATTTCGGGATCAAGCGGCTCTGGCCCGGCGAAGGTGAAATCAAACCCAAACTGACCGGCGGCATGAATGAACGAGGCGCAAACATTGTTGCCATCGCCACACCACACCACCTTTTTACCTTTGATCGGGCCGTTATGTTCCTCGAATGTGAGGATATCGGCCATGATCTGACAGGGATGGGTGCGGTTGGTCAGGCCGTTGATCACCGGGACGGTGGCGTATTCGGCCATCTCCAACAGGGTCTGTTCCTCAAAGGTGCGGATCATGATCATGTCAACATAGCGCGACAAGACGCGAGCGGTGTCGGCGATGGTTTCGCCATGACCCAGTTGCATATCCGCGCCCGAAAGCACCATGGTCTGGCCGCCCATTTGGCGCACACCCACGTCAAAAGACACGCGGGTCCGGGTCGAAGGCTTTTCAAAGATCAGCGCGACCATTTTGTCTTTGAGTGGCAGCTCGGCATCCAGCGCGCCTTTGGGTTGGCCCAAACGCGCCTGTTTGGTGGATTTCGCGCTTGCGATGATCTGATGAAGATCTTTGGCGTCTGTCGTGTGAATATCTAGAAAGTGGTTCATTTTACTATCTTTTCTTATCTCAGAGCGCCTTGGCGGCGGCATCAATCCGCGCCACGGCGTCGGAAATGTCATCGTCGGAAATGTTCAGCGCGGGCAACAGCCGCACCACATTGTCGGCGGCGGGTACGGTCAAAATGCCCGCCTCATAGCCCTTCGCAACCAGATCACCCGGCGCGACTTTGCATTTGAGGCCCAGCATAAGCCCCTGCCCGCGCACGCTTTCAAAAACGTCCGGGTGGGCGGCGACAAGACCTTCGAGCTTTTGACGCATCAGGCTCGCCTTGCGGTTCACCTCGGCCAAAAACGCCGGATCGGACACGATTTCAAGCACTTTGGCTCCAATGGCACAGCCCAAAGGGTTGCCGCCATAGGTCGAGCCATGGGTGCCCGCCGTCATGCCCGACGCAGCCTCTTCGGTGGCCAAAACCGCGCCCAGAGGGAAACCGCCGCCGATGCCTTTGGCAATCATCATGATGTCCGGCGTTACGCCAGCGTATTCATGGGCGAACAATTTACCGGTCCGGGCCACACCGCATTGGACCTCGTCAAAAATCAACAAGATGCCTTTTTCATCGCACAGATCGCGCAGGCCTTTGAGACACTGATCGGGCACAACGCGAATGCCGCCCTCGCCCTGAATCGGTTCGATCATGATCGCCGCGGTTTTGTCAGAGACGGCTGCGGTCAGCGCCTCGTGATCGCCAAAGGGCAGATGCACAAATCCGGGCATCAGTGGCCCAAAACCTTTGACCATTTTCTCAGCGCCCGAGGCGGCGATGGCCCCGGTCGAGCGGCCATGGAAACAGCCGTCAAAGGTGATGATCTCGATCTTATCCGGCTGGCCCTTGGTGTACCAATATTTGCGCGCCATTTTGATCGCCAGTTCGGCGGCCTCGGTGCCCGAGTTGGTAAAGAAACAGGTGTCGGCAAAGGTCAGATCGACCAGCATATCCGCCAGCTTTTCCTGCGCCGGGATTTTATAGAGGTTGGAAACATGCCACAGCGTATCGGCCTGATCCTTGAGGGTCTGCGCCAGGTCCGGGTTGGCATGGCCCAGCGTGTTGACCGCGATCCCCGCGCCCAAGTCCAAAAAGCGTCGTCCATCCGCCTCAATCAGCCAAGAGCCTTCGCCTTTGACGAAAGACAGCGGAGCCCGGTTATAGGTCGGCAAAACGGAAGAGATCATGGGGTTTACCCTTTTGAATGAACAGGCCCCATGGGTGGCGCTATGCCTTGGGGCTGTCAACGGTTTCGGAGTGATTTATGAGGCAGATGCGCCAGTTTGGCGCGAAAATGTGCCGGATTGGGCACGGATGAACGGACGTCAGAGAGGCGTTAGCGTCGACGTCGGGGCGTGGAGATATATGTGGTCGCGGTGTTCATGCGCCGGGTTTTCCGGCAAATCGCCCGCCAAGTCAAAGCAATTCTCATGTGGCAGGTTTATTTCGCGGGCAGGAATTTGGAATTGCCCAAGCTTTGCGTGCCGCCGCCGCCCACAGAAATGCGTTTGGCCACCACGGGTTTGGCCGCAACTTGCGCCGCGCCCAAGGCAATTTGGCGTTTGAGCGCCGCAACCCTGTCACTCAAGGCCATGCCAAACCCGACTTTGCGCCCATCGCGCAGCCCCATGGAGGAGACGACAGAAACAATCGCGGGCCGCACCCCGTCATAGGCAAAGACCGGCGCGCCAGAGGAGCCAAAGGTGATGTCACAATCGAATCTGTAAATATCTTGCGAAAAATCAATCACATGGCATTCGCGCTGAATCGAAAGCGCGTCATTGCGACCCCGCCCGTAAGAGGCGACCATAAGTTCTCCACGGGGTTTCGAGGTTCGGTGAATGGGAAACGGGGCGGCTTGGGCGCGGGCAATCGGCGAGGCCAGTTTGATCAGCGCCACATCGCGGCGAATATTGCCAGCCGTCACGCTATCGGTGATGTCATAGCCGGGCGTCACGGCCACGGCGATTCCGCGCGAGGCGGCGACATAGTCGCCATTGCGCAGCCCGGCGCGAAAGGTGATTTGATCTGCCGCATAGGGGCGGTTTTTGCCATCCACCACACAATGCGCCGCCGTCAGAACCAGATCCGGCGCAATCAACGCGCCGGAACAGGTCGAGCGACGCGCCACATCCAGCCGTCCAACGCCCTCCCAGCCAATCAATTCGGCACGGCGATCGGCGCTGTCCAATTCGCTGGGCAGGCTGTCGGCGGCAAAGGCCGCAAGCGGGACGAGCAGGAACAGAATAACGGCAGAAAGGAAGCGGACCATGGCACACCTAAAAAAGACAATGCCATGGTATATAAATGGTGAATTAGGCCAAAATTTGGCGCTTAGGATTTCAACTTGGTGCCGCGTTTGAACAAGACCCAACAGGTGAAAATCAGTGCCGCCGTCACGACGCCCATCACCACAAGGCCAAGCCATGGCGAGCTGTCCGAACGGCCAATGATGCCAAAACGCACCCCGTCAATCAGGTAAAACACCGGATTGAGATGGGTGATGACGCGGAACCACTGCGGCAGGCTTTCGACCGAATAGAAGGTGCCGGAGAGGAAGGAGAGCGGCGTGATGATGAAATTGGTGATCGCGGCCATTTGGTCGAATTTCTGCGACACGACCCCGGCCAAAATGCCCAAAGCCCCCAAAAACAGCGCCCCCAACGCGATAAAGGCGAGCGCAAAAAACGGATGTGCCAGACCAAGCCCGACAACAAGCGCCATGCCCAACCAGATTGCCACGGCGACGAACAGCCCCCGCGCCAATCCCCCGGCCAGATAGCCCAGGACCAATTCAATCGGCGAGAGCGGCGGCATCAAGGTGTCGACAATGTTGCCCTGAACCTTTGAGATCACAATCGAGGAAGAGGTGTTGGCAAAGGCGTTTTGGATCACGGTCATGGTCAAGATGCCCGGCGCAAGGAAATGCACGAAGGGCACCCCCATGACGTCCCCGCGCGACGGGCCGATGGCGAGGGAGAAAATCGTCAAGAACAGCGCAGCCGTGACCAAAGGCGCCAAAAGCGTTTGGGTCCAGACGGTGGCAAAGCGGCGCACTTCGCGCATCGCCAGTGTGTAAAGGCCAAGCCAATTGACCCGACCAAACCGCCGCACCCCCATTTGCACCTCATTATGTGCCATTTCCATTGCCGCTCTCCCTTGCTATAACCCGTTTTGCCCCAAAGGACGCCGCGTGTGGAAACCCGTATTACGATTTCCGCCCGCGCCCGCTTGTAACCGCAAGCGGTGTGTTTAAAATAGGGGTCAACACGAATTCTCAAGCGGTCCTGCCTGCAAACGGGTTGTGCAGGGGCGCTTTTCGCGGTTTGGCTGAGCCGAAAGGCCACCATATGCCGCAAGACAACCGAAGGAAGCATCATGTCCTGGACCGATGAGCGCGTCGAAACTTTGAAAAAAATGTGGGGGGAGGGTCAATCCGCCTCACAAATCGCCAAGGAGCTTGGCGGTGTGACGCGCAACGCGGTGATCGGCAAGGTCCACCGTTTGGGCCTCTCGAACCGTGCGGGCACGACGGGTGCTGCGGCCAAACCGGCGGCGGCAAGCCCGGCCCCCAAACCCAAACCCGCCCCCAAACCCAAACCCGAACTCAAAACCAAGGCGGACGCGCCTGTGGAAAAAGAGATCGAGCCCGCAGCAGAGCCCGCACCTAAACCGATGAGTGCGGCGCGCCGCCAGATCATTCCGGCGGGGCAGCCCTTGCCGCCACAACCCTCGGCCAATGAAATTCCGGCTGAGGCGCTGGCAAAGGTCAGCGAAGTCGAGAAAAAGGCCAAACGGATTTCCGTGATGGAACTGACCGAGAAAACCTGCAAGTGGCCGATCGGCGATCCGGCAACCGAGGATTTTTGGTTCTGCGGCCTACCTTCTCAGGCGGGTAAACCCTATTGCGAGGCGCATGTGGGCGTGGCGTTTCAACCGATGTCATCGCGCCGAGACCGCCGTCGCTAACGCGACGCAACCTCTTGAAACACGTTATTAAAGCGTCACGCCTTTAACCTGAAACGGGGGAAAGGCCTGACGCTGCCAGACTAATCAATGTTGTGGGCGTTCCGCCATAAGCCCGTGAAATCGGGTTTATGGCGGAACGCTTTAAAGGGCCGTTTTTAACAAGCGGCTCTATATGTTTATGTGGTAAAGGTTGCCCGACTTTTCGACCTGTGCGCGGCGCCCAACGATCATGGCTGTGCATTTTAGACCACCGCACCCTGCCACTCTGCGCGCTTGCTTCACTGAAAACACCCCCTATTTAGAGAGCACCCCAATAAAGAGGACCGACATGGCAGCCATCATCTCCATTCGCGATCTGAAGAAATCCTATGACAACGGCTTTGAAGCGCTCAAAGGCGTGTCTTTAGACATTGAAAAAGGCGAAATCATTGCCCTGCTCGGCCCCAATGGCGCGGGCAAAACCACGCTGATCGGCGCGGTCTGTGGGCTGGTCACGATCTCTTCGGGACAGGCCTTGGTCGGCGGGTTTGACGTGGCCAAAGAGCCGCGTCGCGCCCGCCGTTTGATCGGATTGGTGCCGCAAGAACTGGCGCTCGATCTGTTTGAGACGGTGTGGAATTCGGTGCGGTTTACACGCGGGTTGTTTGGCCTGCCCCGCGACGATGCCCATATCGAAAATGTGCTCAAATCCCTGTCGCTTTGGGATAAAAAAGACAATCAATGCAAAGAGTTGTCTGGCGGGATGAAACGCCGGGTGATGATCGCCAAGGCGCTCAGTCACAATCCCGAAGTGTTGTTTTTGGACGAACCGACGGCAGGCGTTGACGTCAATCTGCGCCGCGACATGTGGAAAGTGGTCGGCGATCTGCGCAACACTGGCGTGACAGTGATTTTGACTACGCATTATATCGAAGAGGCCGAAGAAATGGCCGACCGCGTGGCGGTGATCAACAAAGGGTCGATTCTTTTGGTCGAGGACAAAACCCAGTTGATGCAAAGCTTTGGCCGCAAGGTTTTGACACTGGATTTGGGCGCACCGCTCGCAACTCTGCCCGAAAGCCTCGCCGATTATGATCTGAGCCGCTCCGAAGACGGAAAACAGCTGTCCTATGCCTATGACACCCGCGAGGCGCGCACCGGGATCACCCGGTTGATCACCGATCTGGCCGCCGAGGGCATTCATGTGCGCGATCTCGACAGCACAAAAAGCAGCCTTGAGGATGTGTTCCTTGATCTGGTGGAGGAAAAGGCATGAACTGGCGCGCGATTGGTGCAATTTACCGCTTTGAAATGACGCGGTTTTTCCGCACCATCTATCAATCCATTCTCAGCCCGGTTCTGTCCACCGTGCTCTATTTCGTGGTCTTTGGCGCGGCCATCGGCGGGCGGATCGACACGGTCGAAGGCATCGCTTATGGCGCTTTTATCGTCCCCGGCCTGGTGATGTTGTCGGTGCTACAACAATCCATTGCCAACGCCTCTTTCGGCATTTATTTCCCGAAATTCACCGGCACGATCTTTGAACTTTTCTCTGCCCCCGTGTCATTTTTCGAAATCGTCATGGGTTTTGTCGGCGCGGCAGCGACCAAGAGCCTGTTCGTGGCGGTGCTGATCATCGCCACTTCCTTTGTCTTTGTCGATCTCCACATCGTCCATCCAATCTGGGCCATGGTGTTTTTGATTCTGACGGCGCTGAGTTTCTCGCTTTTGGGCTTTATCTTGGGCATCTGGGCGAAAAGTTTTGAACAGCTCAACATCGTGCCAATGTTGGTGGTCACGCCTTTGGTCTTCCTCGGCGGCGCGTTTTATTCCGCCGCGATGTTGCCGGGGATTTGGCAGGTCGTGGTGAAATTCAATCCGGTTCTGTACCTGATCTCAGGCTTCCGCTGGGCGTTTTTTGACGTCGCAGATGTGCCTGTGACCCTCTCCTTGGCGGCGATCACGGTGTTTTTGGCACTCTGCCTTGCGGTGATCGGGTGGATTTTCAAAACCGGATGGCGGCTTAAATCCTAAATTCAGCGGGCAGTTGGTTGGTATTTGCACAGCTATCCGCAAATACCCGCCGATGATCGTTCGTCTGTGCACAAATTCTGTTTGACCCTGTGGAATTGTGTAAACTCCACGGGCGCTTAGATTTGTTGCATCGCAACACAAACAACCCCTTATCAAAGAGAGTTTCGTATGAAATCTATCCTGTTGTCCTCCGCCCTGATCCTTGGCCTTGGCGCTGCGGCTTCCGCAGAGCCGGTGAAATACGTGCTCGACGCCTCGCACAGCCAAATCGTGTTCACCTATGAGCACTTGGGCTTTTCGACCACCACCGGCGTGTTTTCGGGCTTTGACGGCGAAATCATGTTTGACGCCGCAGACGCCGCCGCCTCCTCTGTCACCGTCGCCTTCCCGACCGACAGCCTTTACACCGGTTGGGCCGAACGCACTGCGCACTTCCTGACCGACGATTTCTTTGGCGCAGAGGCCAACCCGACGATTTCCTTCACCTCCACCGGCATCGAAGTGACCGGCGAAACCGAAGGCAAAATCACCGGCGATCTGACCATCAACGGCATCACCAAATCGGTGGTTTTGGATGCGGAAATGACCCAGATGGGCGATCACCCGATGGCCGGCAAACCTTGGGTTGCTTTGACGCCGAGACCTCCGTGCTGCGCTCCGACTTCGACATGGGCATGTACACGCCCTATATCTCTGACGAGGTTCAGATCGAAATTTCCATCGAGGCGATGCAGGCTGAATAAGCCCCCTCCCGACGCCACAGACATAAAGAAGGCCGCTGGATCACTCCAGCGGCCTTTTCTATTGCGCCGAAACGCCCCGCTCAGGCGCACGGGTCGCGGTCAGACTGACATCCACGGTGACAGAATAGCCCACGGTTGATTCGTCCGCATACCCCGCGCCCATGCCGAAATCACGGCGATCCAAGGTGGCTTGTCCTGCCATCGTCGCCGTATCCCCTGCAAGATCCAGGGTGAAATCGAGCGTCACAGGCACTGTTTGCCCGACCAAGGTCAGCATGCCCGCCACCTGATGGTCTGGCCCAGCCCCCGTGCGGGTGATCGGACCGGCAAAGGTGGCGGAGGCATAGGTCGCGGTGTTGAAAAACTCCGGCCCCTGCGCCTGTGCGGTGACCGACCCAAGAGTGAGCGAGGTCGTGTCGATGGTCACCGACACCTCCCCCGTGCCCGCGCCCGGGTCATAGGCAATGGCGGCGGACCAAGTGGCAAAGCGGCCCTCGACACCCGCCCCCATTTGCATGACGGTGATCCCCAGACTGCCCTCTTGTACGGTCCAAGCGGGCAGGTCAGAGGTGGGAACTGCGGCGGTTGCGACGGGCGCGCTGGTCGGCATTTGTGCGGCTTCGGCTTCCGGCATCGGCGGCTTCGGCCCAAAGACCGCAAAGCCAATCACCCCAGCCCAAAGCACGATCGCAACCAGCGGCGGCACGGCATGGGGCGTGGTGGCCCTTTGACCCGGCGTTCCGGCATCGCGCCCCTGGAGCATCCGCGCCAAAACACCATCGCGTTCGAACACCGCATGTTTGAGCGCCCCCGCGATGTGCAGACCAACGGTCAGGTAGATCACCAAAGCCGACAGCCCATGCACCGCGCCCGCCGTCTGGGCAAGGGTTTCGGATTTAACGACGAAAGGCAGGTTTTGGCCAAAGGGCCAAAGGATCGGCGCAAAGCCACTTTCCGCCGAATGCAGCACCCAACCGGACAGCGGCATGACGATGATCGCACCATAAAGCGCCCAATGGATGACCTCGGCCAAAAGCGTCTCAGCCCGGCGCGCAGGATGCACCGGCACCGGGCGCGGCTGGGTCAGCGCCCAAAGGATGCGCAACACGGCGAGAAACAGAACACTGACGCCGATGGTTTTATGTACGGAATAGAGAGTTTTAAGGAACTCGGCCGTGTCCGCCGTGCGCGGAGTATTTTCGCCGATCAGGCCCAGCGCCAGATCGGTCAGGATCAAAAGCGCGATGACCCAGTGAAACAGACGGGCGATCAGCCCGTAGCGAGTGTCGGTGTTGGCCAGCATTGTGAAACCTTACGTTGGGGAGGGAACGTTTGGTCCACTCTACGCCAAGCGGCGCATCAAGGCACCCGATTTGGCCGCACAGAATTTGTGCGGGGACGCGCGAGTGGAGCCTGCATAACGCAGCCCCATGACGCAGCAAAAAGGGCGCCCCAACGGACGCCCTTCTCTCGGGGTGTGGCAAAAATCAGAAGGTGCGAGTCCAGCCGATCGAAGCGGAGATTTGGCTCATGTTCAAATCAACCGTGCCGCCCGTTGGTCCCAATGGGGTCATTTCCGGGCCGGAGACGGTGTTTTCCGGTACATAAGAGAGCGAAAAATCAATCCGGTCGCGTGCATTTATCTGACGCGATCCGCCAACCGTAAAATGATCTTCGACCACACCGGGAGCCAGGATGCCAAAGGTCACATCATCCGCGCCCACCGGGTTCGCCGCATGGGCATAGCCCACACGCCATGTCATATCCGGCGAGGCCTTCCATTCCGCTCCCAAACGGATCACCTCGACATCCTCCCAACCAAAACCCGCGCCGCCATCGGCACCAAGCGCGCCTGAGGACATGGGATTGGCCACGGCGGGCGCATCGGAGTAAAAGATTTTCTGGTAATCCAGCAGCAAGGCCAGATCAGAGGTCGGTTGATACGCCAGACCAATGGTGACCGAGGGCGGGATGTCAAAATCGCCCCCGCCCTCAAACAGCCCGGCGTATTTATCAAACTCGGACATATTGAATTTCGTTTGCGCCGAAAGACCGAGGGTCAGTTGATCACTCAGCTCATATTGCAGACCAACGCGCAGGCCGAGGCCGGTGGAATAATCATAGCCATTGTCGGTGAGCGCGGTTGGATCGACGGAAATGCCGGAAAACGCCGCCAGCCCTTTGGCCTCAAACGCCTGCACTGCCAAAGTCGGTGCGATGCCATAAGACAGCCGCCCGAGTTTTTGCGCATAGGTGACCGAGACAAAAAGCTGAGTCAGATCCACCCCCGAAGCCCCGCCGCAAAACACCCCCGTACCGCCGCCACAATTGGCATTGGGCACAGCATCATAGCTTGTGTTCATTCCGCCATTGCCATAGGCGGCAAAGTTGACCACCGCGCCGTTCGACAACGGCAGGTTATAGGCGGCGTTGGGGACGGGGAAAAACGATTTGCCGCTGTCGATGGTGCCGGAGGGGACAAAGCCCGTGCTGTCACCCGTAAATCCACGGCTTGGCGAAAATGCCTGAAGGCCAAGGCTCATTTCCCGGCCCACATTGGCGACACTCGCCGGGTTGATCGCGCCGGACATGGCGTCTTGAGAATAGGCCACCCCGGCGCCCCCAACACCGCGTTGGGCGGGGCCATAGCCCAGCGCAAAATAACCTTCGGTCGCGCTGGCGGTTTGGGGCAAAGCGCCAGCCATCAGGCACAGCACGACGGGTCCCGCAAAACGGGTTTGATCTTTGACGAACATTCTTTCCCTCCATTGTTTTCGGGGATGCGACCGCACTCCTCCTTGCGGCGTGATCGCGCCCGAATTCGCGTCACGCGAACATCCCGCGACGCTGTGCATATTATTTATGGGATCACAGTGCCGTGATCTCCATAAACTTATGCGAATATTTATAACCATGCGACAAAATTTTCCGCCGCGTAGCAGCGCAAGGCACGCCGCAACGCAACAGGGCTTTTCCGATCATCCCGTTCGGAGTATATCGCGAGGATGAGTCAGAACCCGCCCAACCTCCGCCCCGATCTTGCGCCCAAAGCGCAGTTTGACACTGTCGCTCGCCCCGAGGACCGCAATGGCCAGCCCACGATTGGGATGGTCTCTTTGGGCTGCCCCAAAGCCTTGGTCGACAGCGAACGCATCCTGACGCGCCTGCGCGCCGAAGGCTATCAAATCAGCGCCGATTATGCCGGGGCCGATGCGGTCATCGTGAACACTTGCGGGTTCCTGGATTCGGCGAAAGCGAGAGTTTGGAGGCCATCGGCGAGGCCTTGCAGGAAAACGGCAAGGTCATCGTCACCGGCTGTTTGGGGGCTGAGCCCGACTACATCACCGGGGTCCACCCGAAAGTTTTGGCGGTCACCGGTCCGCATCAATATGAGCAGGTTTTGGATGCCGTCCACGGCGCCGTGCCGCCCTCCCCCGATCCGTTCATCGACCTTCTGCCCGCCTCTGGTGTCAGCCTGACCCCGCGTCATTTCAGCTATCTGAAAATTTCCGAAGGCTGCAACCACGCCTGCAAATTCTGCATCATCCCGGACATGCGCGGCAAATTGGCCTCGCGTCCGGTTCATGCGGTGTTGCGCGAGGCGGAAAAACTGGTCGAGGCAGGTGTCAAAGAACTCTTGGTGATCTCGCAAGACACTTCTGCCTATGGCTTGGATCGTCGCTATTCGACCCATCCGTGGAAAGACCGCGAGGTGCGCAGCCACATCACCGATCTGGCGCGCGAGTTGGGCCAATTGGCCTCCGCCGATGAGCTTTGGGTCCGGCTACATTACGTCTACCCCTACCCGCATGTGCGCGAGTTGATCCCTTTGATGGCGGATGCGGGCAACGCGGTGCTGCCCTACCTCGACATCCCGTTCCAACACGGCCACCCGGATGTTTTGAAACGCATGGCGCGGCCTGCGGCCTCGGCCAAGGTTCTGGACGAAATCGCCGCCTGGCGCGGCATGTGCCCGGACATCACCCTGCGCTCGACGTTCATCGTCGGCTACCCCGGCGAGACCGAGGCGGAGTTTGAATATCTGCTGGATTGGTTGGACGAGGCGCAATTGGACCGGGTCGGATGTTTTCAATACGAAAACGTCGCGGGGGCGCGCTCGAACGCCCTGCCCGATCATGTGGCCCCCGAGGTCAAACAAGAGCGCTGGGACCGGTTCATGGAACGCGCCCAAGCGATTTCCGAGGCCAAATTGACGGCCAAAGTCGGGCAGCGGATGCAGGTCATCGTGGACGACATCGACGAAGACGGCATCGCCACCTGCCGCACCAAGGCCGACGCGCCGGAGATTGACGGCAACCTGTTTATTGACGCGAGGACTGAGGGGCTGAGTGTTGGGGATTTGGTGACTGTGGAGGTGGATGAGGCCGGGGAGTATGATTTGTGGGCGAAAATGATAAAGTAGACCTAAACCCTTCCTTTCTCGGTTTTGCGACTGCATTTGAGAATGCTCTCGAAGAACAAAGAGCAGAAATCGCAAAGGGCTTTGAAGCGCGCAACAAACTTCTCAATTCGGCTCATACCGCTTTATTCGCATGCATCGCATCGGTTCACTCAAGAGACGACCGAGAATTCCCCCTTAACAAAGCTACCGAAAAAGCTCACCGCTTTGCCATCCACGCAGCTACAATTCAGGGCATTCACCTAATCAAAGCGGCCATTGCGACAGCTAGTTACGCTCAAGCAGCCTCCTTAATTCGACAAGAAATAGAAGCTGTTGAAGCATGCAGAGGGTTGCGTCAAGAGAAGCAGAAAGAAGGCTACACTCCTCGCGTAAAGGCACTACGACACTTGGGCGCTGATTACGGTCGATTAAGCGAAATTGCACACTATTCGAAATCGAAAATCTTGTTGGACTTTACAGATGCACTTGGATCTGGAGTAGATCACAAACTGAATGAAAATTTAGAAAAGCGCCTGATGGGTCTCCACATTGTAGCGCTGCTTGGAATTTGCCTAGACGCTGCGGAACTCCGCCCCTTCTCGAATGAAGAAATGATGTCGCCAGATGAACATGCATGGCTTACATCGGTTTGTGGCATACTCGCAGATCATGGCATATTGTCGCCAAGCGCCTGACCCGAGGGTGGGCGTGTCAGCGCCCGCCCTGTGGGGCGGGGCAGGCGCTGAGCGATGACTGCGTCATCGCTTGGTGCGAACTGGGAGCGACCACGACACCTTGACCTCACTCCCTCTGATCGGTTGAAGTCTCCCCAAACGGAGGACCCCCATGCTCAAAAACTACAAAGACCTGCTCGGCGCGGCGCTGGCGATGATTGAGACGATCCCGACAGAAGAGGCGATCAAGCTCGTCAAAGACGACTCCATCGTGTTTGTCGATCTCAGAGACCGCCGCGAGTTGGAGCGCGAGGGTCGCATTCCCGGCGCGTTTCATTGTCCGCGGGGCATGTTGGAATTCTGGATTGACCCCGAAAGCCCCTACCACAAACCGATTTTTGCCGAGGGCAAGAAATACGTGTTTTACTGCGCCTCGGCGTGGCGGTCTGCCTTGGCGACGAAAACCTGTGTCGAGATGGGGTTGGAGCCGGTGGCGCATGTCGGCGGCGGGTTTACGGCGTGGAAATTGCACGGCGGGCCTGTCGAAGAGGTCGAAAAGCACTAAGACACTCTCAAAGCCGGTCCAAATAATAGCGCACCGCATCCTGGACATGGCGAAACCGATCGCCGCCCAAATGTTTGCCGCCATACCAACGGGTGACGACGATGAGGTGATCGGTCAGGCCTTCACGTTCCAACATCCGCAGGATCACCATTCCCGCGCCGCTTTCGCCGTCATCGTTTTTGACGGGCGTGCCATCCGCGAGCAAAAGTCCCCATGTGTTGTGGGTGGCCTTGGCGAATTTCTTTTGCTTGCAGAGGGTCTTGATCAGGACCTTTGCGGCCTCCGCGTTGGCACAGGGCGCGCCTGAGACGGCGTATTTGGAGCCGCGATCCGAGATGATGCCATCGAAAATCTGCATAGGCCCGGTATAAATCCCCCGCGCGCCGGGCACCACAGCAATCCGACCCCGCCAAGCCGGGGTCATATCAACGACAGCGTGAAAATTCATGATATTATGGCGGGGCTTCGCGACGGATTGGCACGCCTGTCGCGTAAAATGTGAAAGCACCGTAAAGGAAAGACCATGTCCACCCTCCGTAAATTCGCCACACCGCTGACCATCGGTACATTTTTGATCGTCGGGATCACCGGCACGTTTTGGTATTTCCATATCGTCACCGATTTGGGACGCTGGCTACATGAGATCATCGGATTGGCGATGATGGCCGTGGTGGTCTTTCATGTGGTGCTGAACTGGCGACCGTTTAAACTCTATTTCAAACGCCCGATTGCCTTGGTTTTGATTTTGGCCAGCGTGGCAGTCACCGGCTACGCCTTTGTAGGCGTGGGCGAGACCGAAGGCGCAGGCGGGCCGCCAAACTTTGCCGCGTTCTCGGCGTTTTCGGATGAAAGCCTGACCACGCTGGGGCCGATCTTTGACACCACAGGTGAGATTTTGGTCACGCGCTTGACCGATGCAGGCTATAGCGGCGTCTCCCCCACCTCCACCATCGCGGATGTGGCGGGCAGCAATGTCCGCGCGCAGATGACCGCGTTTTCGGCGCTGGCGGTTGATGGGTCGGGCTTTGGCGGCCAAGCCCGCGGCGCCGCAGCACGCGATTGATGTTGTCACCATCAATCATGCGAAAGGGGCCGATCTGGCCCCTTTTTGCTGCGTCGAAAGACCCGGTCAATTCGCGCTGATCTGGCCCTGAACCGCACGCACATAGTGGAGTTCTTGCGTGTTCAGGCAGTACTCGGGCGGTAAAACTTGCGGCCCCTGATGGTCCAAAAGCCAAATGATACACGCGTCATGTTGAGTGCAATCACCGCATCGGCTCACCATATCAGACAGTTCTTGCAGTGAAATGTCGCCCGAGGCCGCCGCACGTTCGACATCGGCACCAAGGCGCTCGGCCATCCCATGCATCAGGCAGGCGTTGCCCGGACGTGGGTATGTCAGTTGAAAGGGGGCTGTCTGTGACATCATTCGTCCTCCATAGGGCTTGGGTTACCGTACCGCGAGGCGTTCAAGATCGGCTTTATTGCGGCAATAGCCCGGAGCCTGTCGTGCGGTCGTTTCCATCTCTGCATGGGCGTCGAGAAATTTGACGCAGAGATCGGGGCAGGTGCAGCTCAGGCAGCGATAAACGCGGTTATGGCCTTCGACCTCTGTCGGTCCTTCGCCACGCTGCGCGATCTCGGTCAAATCCACGCCTAACGTTTCCGCCATCCGATCCACCAAAAGAGCATGCGTGTCATAGTGTCCAAATTTGGTCATAGCGGCCTCCGATCCACGGTTGAGATGCGTTAAATATCCGCAGCAAACCAACCACGAGGCGGCGCACAGACTCTTTGATCCGTGTCAAAAACGGGGGCTGAGGGCCGCTATCGCCGGGATTGCCGCAAACATGCATAAAATTAAGGCGCTCATTGCCGATTTTTGAAACTGTTGTGGGCACGATCTGAACACGTGTCCAATTCGAATCTCAACCCTCAGGCCATGGTCGGCATGTGAGGATCGAACCTGTCGCGGTTTTGGGTCGCACAGGGCAATATGGTTGGCGCAGATTCCAGAAACCAACGGTCATGGGGTCGGCTTTGAGTGTCTGAAGACATCCCCGCCGCTCAAAGAACCAGCACACCCAACCCGTGCAACAACTCTGTTGCTTGGTTTTTCGAAATGATCGCGCCTTTAAAGCAAGTCGCCGTCGAGAAGGTCAGAACGCCAAGGTCCGCTGCCCGCAGGTCTGCACCTTCAAAGCGCGCGGTCGCAAGATGCGCATTTTGCAGGCGGCAATTGTCAAAGGTCGCATCACGAAAATCACACCCGGCCAGATCAGCCTCGGTAAAATCGATGCCATCCAAGTGACATTTTCGAAAATTCATTTCGCGCAAAAATGCACTCGATAGAAGGGAGCCGTTGAAGTCTATTCCAAGTGCACGCGTATCCTTAAAGTCTGCGCCTGTGAGCTTACAATCGTGAAACTTGGCGCTGGACACATCCGCTCCCGTCCAGTTTGCAAGAGACAGGTTGCAGGCCTGAAAATGCGCATCCGACAGGCGCGCGTAACTGAAATCAGCTTTGATCGCTCTGCACGTCAAGAATGTGCACTCTTCCATGAGTGCGCTTCTAAAGCTGCAATCTTCGAAAACGCATCCCTCAAATCGAAACTGTGACAGGTCCATCCCATCAAAACGCTGCGCACGAAACTCGCATGAGATAAAATCCGTCCTGTCGAGATTGCTGATGTCCTCAATGATCTCCATTGGTGGCCAAGCGTCCTTTCCACGACGTTACATCGTGGGTCATGCAATGTGTTTGGATTGTGCGCCCTTCGGCACGGACCTACAGCGTCGCCATGGTCCGGCGCACGGTTTCGATCCGTTGCGTGTTCGGCGGGTGCGAGCCAAGGAAGCGATCGCCCGGATCGGGAATGCGGGTAAAATATTCAGCTCCGCGCACCGGGTTATATCCGGCACGATAGGCGATCACCGTGCCCAATTGATCGGCCTCCAACTCATAGGATTTCGAATAGCTCCGCGCGCCCACCGTGGCACCGATGTTTTGCGCGGTCTCAATCGTCGAGGCATCCCCCCCAATCGCCGCAATCAACACGCCGCCCAAAAGCGCGCCCGTGATGGCCGTCTGCTCCGTGCGTGCCAAGTGACCCGCGATGTGATGCGAGGCCTCATGCCCCATCACAAAGGCCAATTCGTCGGTGTTTTGCACATCCGCGATCAAAGCGACGGTAAAGGTCAGGACAGGCCGACCGTTTGCGTCCAGAGATTGCCACGCGTTCGAAGGGGCTTTGGGATCGGTTTCGACCACAATTTTGAAATCGCAATTCGCCCCAGCGGTGCGGGCGCGACATTCGCGTTCGGCCACGGGTTCGACCCGAGCGACGACCGCGGCAAAATCACTGACCGAGACGGAGCCAGATCGCGACACAGGCGGGGACATAGATTGGGATTGCGGGCGGCTGTCCACAGGCGGTGTCGTGGTCATGTCGACACAGCCGGACAATAGCCCCGCGATCATCACAGTTGCGAACATGTGTTTCACGTTAAAGACAGTCCTTTTTCATCACACCCGAAAGACATGACATCACAGAGATATGCGCCTTAGAAATAGGCGCATGTTGCGCCCCTGGCCAGTCACACAAATGTGCGCACTTGCATTCGGCCATGGGCAGAGTAGCATCGGGACATGTTTACCATTGAACACGACTTCGACGCCACCGTTGTGACCCTTATGGACGAAGGTGAATTCGTCCTGCAAGAGGATGTCATCATCAATGCCTTTTCCGAATGCGTGACGATCGAGCAGCTTGATCCACGCACGGATCGGGTCCAGAAAATCACCCTGTCGATGCGGCAATTGCATGATCTGGGTGCGGCTTTGGACCTCCCCGAGGGGGCGTATCGGTTGACGCCCGTCAAAGACTAGACATCAAAATCAGCTCCGGCGAAACACCTTGTCGCGCGAGGTTTCGCCGCGCACCAGTTCGAGCGTGGATTTGGCAATGCCCAAAGATTTGGCCAAGAGTTTCACCACGTCTTTCGTCGCCTTGCCGCCTTCGGGTACGGTTGTGACATAGACCCGGACTTGCCCGTCCTCCACCGTCACAACATTGCGTGAGGCTTTCGGCGTGACGCGCACGGATAACATATCGCCGTCAAACGCCGCCTCAATCGCCTGTTTCAACGCCTCTTTGTCCATCTTACTCGTCTGTAATTGCTCGGCTTATCGGCCTAATTGCATTTGCCCGGTTGAATCTGACTGTAAAACCTCCGACATGAAACATCAAACGCGCAACCAAAAGGCCAGACATGCCCAACCCCAATTCTGCCGCCCTCGATTTTTTGCTCACCCGTCGCTCTCGCCCGGCCAAAACATTGGTCGCACCGGTGCCGGACAAATACGCGCTCAAACCGATCCTGACGGCCGCCCTGCGCACACCGGATCATGGGAAACTGGAGCCTTGGCGGCTGATTGTGTTGGAAAAAGCGGCGCTGACGCGACTGGCCGGGATGATCGCGCCTTTGGGGCACAGCCTCGGGATCGACCCGGAAAAGATCGAAAAAGCCCGCCACCAATTTGCCGATGCCGATCTGGCCGTGACGGTGGTGTTTTCGCCAAAAGACAGCGAAAAAGTCCCCCATATCGAACAGCTTTATTCCGCAGGCGCTGTCTGCCTGTCGCTTTTAAACGCGGCTTTGGCGGCGGGTTGGGGGGCCAATTGGCTGTCGGGTTGGGCCTCGCATGATCGGTCTTTCGTGGAAAACGGTCTTGGCCTTTTACCGCACGAAAGCATCGCAGGCTTCATCCACATCGGCACAGAATCCTGTGCCCCGCCCGAACGCCCCCGCCCCGAGTTGGATCAGGTTGTAAGCTGGGTGGATCAGTGATGTTTGGCGATTTTTCCAAGGCCTTAGGGCAACTGAGCGACAAACGCTTTCAGGCCGTGTTGCTCAAAGGATTGGGCCTGACCGTGGCGCTTTTGGTTGCAATCTATCTGGCCTTTGTCTGGGTCATCGGGGTGTTTGTGCCGGACACATTCTCCCTGCCCTTCATCGGTGAGGTGCATTGGATCGACAATGCGCTCTCAATCGGCTCGTTCTTCTTTATGATCCTGCTGTCGATGTTCTTGATGGTGCCGGTGGCCTCGGCCTTTACCGGGATTTTCCTCGAAGAGGTGTCGGAGGCCGTCGAAGACCGGCATTTCCCCGGCCTGCCGCCCGTGCCCCGTCAAACGATCTCTGATTTGGTGATCGACAGCTTGGGCTTCCTCGGTGTGATCGTCGCGGCCAACCTTGTGGCACTAGTGCTGTACCTGTTGCTCAACATCGCCGCCCCGGTGATCTTTTGGGCCTTAAACGGCTTTCTGTTGGGACGGGAGTATTTTCAAATGGTTGCGATGCGTCGCCTTGGCCGCGAGGGCGCAAAAGCGGCGCGCAAACGCCATATGCCGGAGATTTGGCTGGCCGGCGCTTTGATGGCCGTGCCTTTGTCGATCCCCGTGGTCAACCTGTTGATCCCGGTGCTGGGGGCCGCCACATTCACCCATATGTTCATGCGGCTTGAGGGCAAACAGATCCGTTAGGCTTAGCTGTCGGCCACGGACGGCAGATTTGCCGTCCAGTCCATATCGTGCCAGGTGATGCCGCTGTAGCTGATCAACCCGACAAGGACGATCCAGATCGCTGTGGCAAACACCGTCACCCAGATCGCTTTGCGTTTGGGATTGTAATTGGCCGGGGCACCGTCATGGGTTCCGGCCACTTTTTCACCCATGTCCCCTTGGGTTTTCAACCCGATGGGCAAAGCGATGAACATGGTCATGAACCATGTCACGGCATAAAGCACGATTGCAGAGGTGATCGCCATGACGCGCTCCTTTTCGGTTCAACCGACTTAGACTTGTTCCAACTCGACCAGACAGCCGTTGAAATCTTTCGGGTGCAAAAACAACACCGGCTTGCCATGCGCGCCGATTTTCGGTTCGCCCGTGCCCAAAACCCGTGCGCCCGCCTCTTTCAACTTATCGCGCGCGGCCAAAATGTCATCGACCTCATAGCAAATGTGATGAATGCCACCCGCCGGGTTCTTTTCCAAAAACCCGTTGATCGGGGAGTTTTCACCGAGCGGGTACAACAGCTCGATCTTGGTGTTGGGCAATTCGATAAACACCACGGTCACACCATGATCCGGCTCGTCTTGCGGCGGATTGACCTTAGCGCCCAGCGTGTTGGCATATTGCGCCGCAGCGGCGTCCAGGTCAGGCACGGCGATGGCGACGTGGTTGAGGCGTCCGATCATGATGTTTCCTCCAAAAGGCAGCTCTTTGGCCCCAGCTTATCACCCGCAGCGGGGTGCCTCGCAAGGGCAAAGCGGCAACGTTTTGCGCAACCATTGTCCAGCTTGTCTCTCGGTTAACCGCTCATTCACCAGTTTTGCGGTTAACTCTGAGTCGCACTGGATGGAGCTGTGACCAATGACCGATGATCTTGAAAGCCTGTTGGCGCCCCAAAGCCCAACTCCCGAACGCCCTCTTTTGGGTCTGACTGTTCTTGTTGTCGAGGACAGCCGGTTTGCCTCTGAGGCGATGCGGCTTTTGTGTTTGCGCTCGGGCGCGCGTATTCGCCGCGCCGACAGCCTTCAGTCCGCACGTAAACATTTGCGGGTCTACCGCCCAAATGTTGTGATCGTGGATCTTGGCCTGCCCGACGGATCGGGCGCGGAATTGATTGACGAATTGAGCCACGCCCGCCCCGGCGTTGACGTTATTCTGGGCATGTCGGGTGACAGTGGTGCTGAGGCACTGGCTTCGGCGGCCGGGGCCAATGGGTTTATCGAAAAACCGATTTCCTCGCTGGGCGCGTTCCAGGAAAAGGTTCTCTCTTGCTTGCCGACGGGCACGCGCCCCACCGGGCTTCATGTTATCACTGACGAAGAAATTTGGCCGGACAAGATCGCGTTGCAGGATGACTTTGTCCATATCGCCGATCTTCTGACCACCGATGGTGGCGAAGATATGTTGGATTACATTGCACAATTCCTGTCGGGCGTGGCACGCACGGCAGGCGATGCGGAAATGGAAACGGCGGCGCATAGCTTGGCCGATCACCGCGAACAGGGGCTGCCCTATGGCTCTGATCTGGCGCGGATTGCCGGGCTGGTTCAGGCCCGGATCGAACCGCGCAAAGTGGTGTGATCCACGCGCTTTGGAGGCTGTGACGGCGATACCCATCCAAAAGCGGTGCCGCCTCACATCCCAAAAGCAAAAGGCGCGAAGGATGCCCTCGCGCCTTTTCTCGGTTTCAAATTTCACAGCCCTGAGACTGCGCCGCGGCCCCGCCTGTTCAGCACTGAAACAGCCCATTGGGCCGTTGTCCGAGCCGCCTCACTCTTGTGGAATGACCCGGATGTTCAACTCGCGCAGCTGTTCATTGGTCGGCTCGTTCGGAGCGCCCATCATCAGGTCTTCGGCGCGCTGGTTCATCGGGAAGAGAATGACTTCGCGGATGTTGTCCTCATCGGCCAAAATCATCACGGCCCGATCAATCCCAAGGGCACAACCGCCGTGCGGCGGCGCGCCGTATTGGAACGCGTTGACCATGCCGCCAAAGCGTTTTTCGACCTCATCCTTACCGTAACCGGCCAGTTCAAACGCCTTGAACATGATCTCCGGCTTGTGGTTGCGGATCGCGCCGGACACCAATTCATAGCCGTTACAGGCCAGGTCATACTGCCAACCCAGCACCTTAAGGGGGTCACCCTCAAGCGCGTCCATCCCACCTTGCGGCATGGAGAACGGGTTGTGTTCAAAGTCGATCTTGCCGGTTTCTTCATCCTGCTCGTAGATCGGGAAATCGACGATCCAGGCGAATTTGAACGCATCGCGCCAATTTTCATCCTCGGGAGCTTTCGGCGTCTCTTCCCAGATCACGGTGCGGGCTTTGCCAGCGACACGTTGGAAAGATTTCGGTTTACCGCCCAAGAAAAAGGCCGCATCACCGATCTCAAGACCAAGCTGTTGACGGATCGCTTCGGTGCGTTCCGGGCCGATGTTTTTGGCCAAGGGACCGGCGGCTTCCATCTGTCCGTCGGTTTCCCGCCAGAAGATATACCCCATCCCCGGCAGGCCCTCTTGTTGAGCGAACTTGTTCATCCGGTCGCAGAATTTGCGCGAGCCGCCTTTCGGGGCCGGAATGGCGCGGACTTCGTTGCCCTCTTGCTCCAAAAGCGAAGCAAAAATGGCAAAGCCAGAACCGCGGAAATGCTCGGACACGTCCTGCATCTTGATCGGGTTGCGCAGGTCGGGCTTGTCGGTGCCGTACCATAGTGCGGAATCGCGATAGGAGATTTGCGGCCAATCGCGGTTCGACAAACGGCCTTTGCCGAATGTGTCGAACATCCCGGCAATCACCGGCTCCATGACATCAAAAATATCCTGTTGGCTGACAAAGGACATTTCCATATCGAGCTGATAGAAATCGGTCGGCGAGCGGTCGGCGCGCGGGTCTTCGTCGCGGAAACACGGCGCGATCTGGAAATATTTGTCAAAGCCCGACACCATCAACAGCTGTTTGAACTGTTGCGGCGCTTGCGGCAGGGCATAGAATTTGCCCGGATGCAGGCGAGACGGCACGAGGAAGTCGCGCGCGCCTTCGGGGGAGGACGCGGTGATGATCGGCGTTTGGAATTCGTTGAACCCGTTGCCCCACATACGCTGACGCAG
The DNA here is from genome assembly GCF_009129705.1 of Roseobacter sp. TSBP12. Lineage (NCBI taxonomy): Bacteria > Pseudomonadati > Pseudomonadota > Alphaproteobacteria > Rhodobacterales > Roseobacteraceae > Roseobacter > Roseobacter sp. TSBP12. The sequence continues at coordinate 6,993 of NZ_PYIB01000053.1, read as the reverse complement.
ATCTTTGACCACGTTGGAGCGCAGGATCATGTTTTGTTGCATCGCCTCACGACGCAGATCGAGGTAGCGATATTTCAGGCGGGTCTCTTCCGGGTATTCCTGATCACCAAAGACCATCAAAGGCAATTCTGCCGATGCGCCCAGCACTTCGATATCGCGGACAAACACTTCAATCTCGCCGGTGGGGAGTTTGGTATTTACAAGGCTCTCATCGCGGGCCTTCACGGTGCCATCAATGCGGATACACCATTCCGAGCGGACCTTTTCCATGGCGGAAAACGCCGGGCTGTCGGGATCGCACAGCACCTGAGTGACACCATAGTGATCGCGCAGATCGACGAAGAGGATACCACCGTGATCACGGATGCGATGCACCCAACCAGACAGGCGGACAGTGTCGCCCACATTGGATGTGTTCAAATCGGCGCAGGTATGGCTGCGATAGACATGCATTGACTTTGGCCCTTTGGGTATACGGATGGTTCCTGCCGATACACCCGTCCGAGGCCGGAAAGTCAAGGGCGGGCACACGTGAAAAGCCCCGCCCCCTTGTCGGGCGCATGTCTAAAAGGTTAAGCAAACGCGACCACCCGTTATAAAACAAAACATATTATACTGAATTTTCGTTACTAGGTGACGCGTTCAAGAGGTAGGCAGATGACTGAATTTTGGCGCAGGGTTCTGACCGGCAACGACTGGCTTGGTTTGGCCTTGATCGGTGCCTTTGCCCATATGTGCTACATCACCCTGCTTTTGAAAGGATATTTTGCCACCGATCTGAGCGCCTTCTACGCGGCGGGACTTGCCATCGCCAATGGCACACCGGACATCATGTTTGACACCGTGCCAACGGGGTTGGTGATTGGAACCCCTGAACGGATTCAATCCCTGATGGCCGACGCCGGTCTGCCGATCGACCAAACCCCGCCCTATCTCTACCCGCCGATTTGGGCCTATCTTCTGGCGCCTCTCACCCGCGTTTTGTCAATACATACGTTTTTTGATGTGATGATGGGGGTCCAGTCCTTCATGCTGGCGATGATGCCCTGGATCGGTTATCGAATCGCACGTCCCCGTACGCTCAAAGCCCCGATCTGGCTGCTCTGCGGCTTTTTTCTGTTGTTTGTTTCAACGACCAATCTCACAGCCGTTGCCCAAAACCAGTTACAGATCACAGTCACCTTTATCACCATGCTCGGCCTCTTGGCCCTGACCCGAGGCAAAAGCAAAACCGCAGGCGTGCTCATCGGAGTTGCCGCAGCACTCAAAATCGCACCTGCCGCCTTTGGGCTTTTGTTGCTGATCCGACGCGATTGGCGCGCGCTTGCGGCAATGGCCGTGACGGGGCTGGGTCTCTTGGCCATCAGCCTGATGTTTGGCGGGCTGCCACTGCACCTGACGATGCTTGAACGTCTTCAGGACATCAATGCGGCCACGATCCTCTCAAGAGCCAATCTTTCGCCGGAAATGGTGCTCTATGAGTTACGCCGTGTGGTTTTGAGCATCCCGCCCAATGTCACGCGCATGGGGACGAGCGCGGTTTTTGATGCGCCAGCTTGGATTCAAATCCTCCCGAAACTGTGTGTCCTCGGTGCGCTCATCTGGATTGTGATCATTCATTTGCGCCATCACACCACCGTAGGTCTTGACGCGCTGGTGTTGTCGCTGGCGGTCGCTTTGTTTGGACCGCTGTCCTGGATGCATTATTTTGTCCTACCGCTCGCCCTGACCCCCATATTGTTCACCGTGTTCACGCCCCGCACCAGTTGGCTCTGGGTCATCGCGGGGGGATTTTTGACATCCGTTGCACTGACCGTCAGGCTCAGCGACCTGAACCAAGATGTGATGTGGTCGCCCATGCCCGCAACCGGGTATTACCTCGCTTTATTCGTGGCATTGCTCATCCATGCTGCGGTCATGCCACGGTGCAAAACCGCCAACGGTGAAATTTCGGCAATATCCGCCACCTAAAGCCTTGCACCCACGGTCTCCATAGCTATAACCCACGACAATTTGCGCGCACCCTGTTAGAGGGTACGCAAAAGCTGCTCAAACATCCGGGGTCCGCCATGCCGAAGAGAACCGATATTTCCTCCATCATGATCATTGGTGCGGGGCCGATCATCATCGGGCAGGCCTGTGAATTTGATTACTCCGGGGCGCAGGCGTGTAAGGCGCTCAAAGAAGAGGGCTACCGGGTCATTCTGGTGAACTCCAACCCGGCGACCATCATGACCGACCCGGACATGGCGGATGCAACCTATATCGAACCGATCACCCCCGAAGTGGTCGCCAAGATCATCGAAAAAGAGCGCCCTGATGCGCTTTTGCCCACCATGGGCGGACAGACAGGTTTGAACACCGCGCTGGCGCTGGCGGATCTGGGCGTGTTGGACAAATTCAACGTCGAACTCATTGGTGCGAAACGCGAAGCCATTGAAATGGCAGAAGATCGCAAATTGTTCCGCGAAGCGATGGATCGTCTTGGCATCGAGAACCCGAAAGCCACGATCATTGCCGCGCCGAAAAAAGACAATGGCAAATATGACATCGCGGCGGGTCTGGCCGAGGCGATGGACGCGCTCGAAGACATTGGCCTTCCGGCGATCATCCGCCCCGCCTTCACCTTGGGCGGCACCGGCGGCGGCGTGGCCTATAACCGCGACGATTACGAATTGATCTGCCGCTCTGGCCTTGAAGCCTCGCCGATGGCGCAAATCCTCGTGGACGAGTCGCTTTTGGGTTGGAAGGAATATGAGATGGAGGTGGTGCGCGACACCGCCGACAACGCCATCATCGTCTGTTCGATTGAAAACGTCGACCCGATGGGGGTCCACACAGGCGATTCCGTCACCGTGGCCCCGGCGCTGACGCTGACCGACAAAGAATACCAACTGATGCGCACCCATTCGATCAATGTGCTGCGCGAGATAGGCGTCGAAACCGGTGGGTCCAACGTGCAATGGGCGGTGAACCCGGTCGATGGCCGCATGGTTGTGATCGAAATGAACCCGCGCGTGTCGCGTTCCTCGGCGCTGGCCTCGAAAGCCACGGGTTTCCCGATTGCCAAAATCGCCGCAAAACTGGCCGTCGGCTACACACTGGACGAGTTGGACAACGACATCACCAAAGTCACGCCCGCCTCGTTTGAACCGACCATCGACTATGTCGTCACCAAAATCCCGCGCTTTGCCTTTGAAAAATTCCCCGGCGCTGTGCCCGAACTCACCACCGCAATGAAATCCGTGGGCGAGGTGATGGCGATTGGCCGGACCTTCCACGAATCAATGCAAAAAGCACTGGCCTCGATGGAAACGGGCCTCACCGGCTTTGACGAAATCGACCTGCCGGACATGCCGACGCCTGCGCAAATCATTGAGGCGGATGGCGAAGACGACACGCTGTCGCGGATTTTCTTGGGCGTGGATGCCACAGCGCAACAGATGATCGACAAAACCATCACCCGCGAACTGGCCCGCGCCACGCCGGACCGTCTGCGCGTGATCGCCCAAGCCATGCGCTTTGGCTTTACCGATGAAGAAATCAAAGAGATCAACAGCTTTGATCCATGGTTCCTGGCCCGGATTCGCGAGATCCTTGAGGCCGAAGCTGGTGTGCGCAAAGAGGGTCTTCCGGTGACCGAAGCGGGCCTGCGCAAACTCAAGATGTTGGGTTTCACCGACGCGCGTTTGGCGACATTGACCGGACGCGACGAGGCCAATGTCCGCCGCGCCCGCCGCAATCTCGGCGTCAACGCCGTGTTCAAACGCATTGACACCTGCGCCGCCGAATTCGAGGCTCAGACCCCCTATATGTATTCGACCTACGAATCCCCGATGATGGGTGAAGTCGAATGCGAAGCGCGCCCCTCTGATCGCAAGAAAGTGGTTATTCTGGGCGGCGGTCCGAACCGCATCGGCCAGGGCATCGAGTTCGATTATTGCTGCTGTCATGCCTGTTATTCGCTCACCGAGCAGGGCTATGAGACGATCATGATCAACTGCAACCCCGAGACCGTGTCGACCGATTACGACACTTCGGATCGGTTGTATTTTGAACCGCTGACCTTTGAGCATGTGATGGAAATCCTGCGCGTTGAGCAAGACAACGGCACATTGCATGGTGTGATTGTTCAGTTCGGCGGTCAGACGCCTTTGAAACTCGCGAAAGCGCTTGAGGCGGAGGGCATTCCGATCCTCGGCACCTCGCCGGACGCGATTGATCTGGCCGAGGACCGCGAGCGGTTCCAGGACCTCGTCACCCGTCTGGGCCTGAAACAGCCGCATAACGGGATCGCATCCACCGACGCGCAAGCCCTTGCGATTGCAGAGGATATTGGCTTCCCTCTGGTCATTCGCCCGTCTTACGTTTTGGGCGGTCGCGCGATGGAAATCGTGCGCGATATGGATCAGTTGAACCGCTATATCTCCTCCGCCGTGGTGGTGTCGGGCGACAGCCCGGTGTTGTTGGATCACTACCTGTCGGGCGCCACCGAGATCGACGTCGACGCCCTGTGCGACGGCACAGAGGTGCATGTCGCCGGCATCATGCAGCACATCGAAGAAGCTGGCGTTCACTCCGGCGATTCCGCCTGTTCGCTGCCGCCCTACTCGCTCAAACCCGAGATCATCGAAGAGCTGAAGGTCCAGACCAAAGCTCTGGCACTGGCGCTCAACGTGGTTGGCCTGATGAACATTCAGTTCGCGGTCAAAGACGATGAGATTTTCCTCATTGAGGTCAACCCGCGCGCCTCGCGCACCGTGCCGTTTGTCGCCAAGGCCGTGAACAGCCCGATCGCCTCGATCGCCGCGCGCCTTATGGCGGGTGAGAAACTAAGCGATTTCACTTTGGTTGACCCAAGCAAAACCGGGCGTTTTGCGGTGAAAGAAGCCGTTTTGCCCTTCGCCCGCTTCCCCGGTGTCGATACGATCTTGGGGCCAGAGATGCGCTCCACCGGCGAAGTCATGGGCACTGACGCGACCTTCGCGCGCGCCTTCCTGAAGGCGCAAATGGGTGCGGGCACCGACCTGCCAAGCGAGGGCAAAGTGTTCATGTCGGTGAAAAACTACGACAAGAAACCAAAGATGGTGGAAGCCGCGCAGACCTTGGTCGAGCATGGTTTCGAGATCATCGCCACCCGCGGCACAGCGAAGTTTTTGCATGAAAACGGCGTGGCCTCGACCGTTGTAAACAAGGTCTACGAGGGCCGCCCAAACATCGTTGACATGATGAAAAACGGCGAGATCGCTTTGGTCCTCAATACGACCGAGGGCACACAAGCTATTGATGACTCGCGCGAAATCCGCAAAGTCGCGCTCTACGACAAAATCCCCTACTTCACCACAGCCGCCGCATCCCACGCCGCCGCCATGGCGATCAAATCGCGCACCGAAGGGGAGATCGAGGTCTGTAGCTTGCAGGATATGTAAGCCCCCCAAACGCACGAACACATCCCCAAACGCCCTGCTTTTTTGCGGGGCGTTTGGGGTCGGTTTTGCAGCGCAGCGATAAACCTTGACTTATCCCCCAAACTATCGCATCTGTCGCCCATCGACACCCAATGCTGCCGCGTGAGCAGCCGCGTTCATGTGAAACGCCTCAGGTGGTCGGTGACGGGCGGAACACGCCCACAAGGTTCCCAAATCACGCAGGGGTCCGGCGGAAAGACGGGGCGGGCATGTGGCCCTCACCGGAGACCTTTTCCGCGACCATTCAAGCCGTCCCATTTTGGGGCGCGTTTCGCGTGTGGGTTGCCGCCCACCCAAAGGATATACATGACTGATTTTTCCACGCTCGGCCTCAAGCCGCGCCTTCTGACGACCTTGGCCGAAATGGGCCTGACCGAGGCCACCCCGATCCAATCCCGCGCCATCCCCGAAGTGATGAATGGCCGCGACGTGATGGGTTTGGCTCAAACCGGCACCGGCAAAACATTGGCCTTTGGCCTGCCGCTTTTGGACATGGCGCTGAGTTCGGGCGACAAACCCGCGGACCGCACCGTGCGCGCGCTGGTTTTGGCACCGACCCGCGAGTTGGTGAACCAAATCGCCGACAGCCTGTTCCCCTTCATGAAGGGCACCCACCTCAAGCTCAACCGTGTTGTCGGTGGCGTGTCGATCAACACCCAAATCAACCGTTTGCAACGTGGCACGGACATTTTGATCGCCACTCCCGGTCGTTTGATGGACCTGATCGACCGCAAAGCGGTGCGCCTGAATGAGACCAATTTCTTGGTGCTCGACGAGGCCGACCAGATGCTCGACATGGGCTTTATCCATGCGCTGCGCAAACTAGTGCCGATGTTGGCCAAAGAACGCCAGACCATGCTGTTTTCGGCCACCATGTCGAAACAGATGAACGAGATTGCCCAAAGCTACCTCACCTCCCCGATCCGCATCGAAGTCTCGCCTGCGGGTAAAGTGGCCGATAAAATCGACCAAGAGGTTCACTTTATCCCGCAACCCGAAAAACTTGACCTGCTCAAAAAACTTCTGGGCGAGCATAAAGACGAACTGGCCTTGGTGTTTTCGCGTACCAAACATGGCGCGGAACGGATGAGCAAACAACTGACCGCCGCGGGCTTTGTCGCCGGGTCAATCCACGGCAACAAATCCCAGGGCCAACGCGAGCGCACCCTCAAAGAGGCACGCACCGGCAAGATCCAGGTGCTGGTCGCGACCGATGTGGCCGCGCGTGGCATCGACATCCCCGAAGTGCGCCACGTCTACAACTACGAGTTGCCGAACGTGCCGGAGAATTTTGTGCACCGAATTGGTCGGACCGCGCGGGCGGGCCGCGCCGGCAAAGCGATTGCGTTTTGTGCGCCTGACGAGCTTGGCGATTTCCGCGCGATTGAAAAAGTGATGAAACTGTCGATCCCGATTGCCACGGCGGCCTCTTGGGCCCATGCCGACGCGAAAGCCCCGGCAAAGGCCAAACAAGGCGGCGGTCGTCGTCGGGGTGGTCCCGGTGGCGGCGGCGGCTTTGGCGGCG